>JAICVT010000569.1 GCA_025935235.1 Ktedonobacterales bacterium
CGCCTGCTGGGGCTGGAGCAGGAGTATCGCGAGGGCGTGCTGGCGATGGCTGTCATCAAGGAGTTCTACATCCAGCGGCTGCGGCGCACCGCGCCAGAGATCGAGCTGGCATTTCGCTGGCGGCTGCGGCGCGGCCCACGCGGGGCTACTGTGGCGGGCGGCGCGCCGCTGATCGCCTGGACCATCGCCCTGCTCAGCGGGCTCAGCGCGGCGGGCGCGCTGGGCGAGGCGCGCCAGCTCTACAGCATCCTCGCTGGCGTTGTGGTTCCCTATGCGTCGGAGCCTGCGCTGGGGCTGCGCGCGCCCTATGTCTGGGAGATCCTCTGCGGCCTGCTCGTGCTGGCGGCCCACATCGCGTATTACCTGCTCGTCGCGCGGCGACAGCGCGATGCCGCGCAGCGCGAGGCGCTGGAGCAGTCGGCGCGCATCGAGCGCCAGTTCGCGGCGCGCGGCTGAGAGCGGGAGGGAGGGGCGAGCATGGCGCCAGCCAGCGTCACCGCGCCGACCGCGCTCGCCCAGCGTCCGCTCTTTCGCGGCTACGCGCTGGTCGTCTTCGTCGCCGCGTGGCTGCTCGGCGACTGGCTGAGCGGCCTGGGCGCGCTGGCGCTGAGCGCGCCGCTCGCCTGGCTAGCGCTGGCGGGCGCGGGTCTGGCGGCCAGCGGCGGCGCCGAGTTGGTGGCGCGGAGGACGACACCGGGGTCGCGAGCTCGCCAGATGGCGCGACTGGGGCTGGCGCTGGCTGCGCTGCTCTTCTGGGTCGGCCTGGGGGCGGCGCGCGCCGTATGGAGTAATCCCGCGCGCGACCCCAACAATATCGCCCGCTTCGCCGATGGCGCGCAGGCGCAGGTGGTCGGCCAGATCGTGGACCAGCCCGACGAGCGCGATGGCTACCGCCTGCTAACCGTGGAAGTCAGCGCCGTCACGCCATCTGGCGCGAGCGTATCCGTCCCGGCTAGCGGGCGCATCCAGGCCACCGTCTATGGGCCAAACGACTGGTTCTCGCCGACCTATGGCGATAGCGTAACGCTGACCGGCGCGCTCAAGCCCCCCAGCGCCGGGAGCGCGCCCGCCAGTGTGGACGCGCGCATGACCGCAGCGCGCGCCAGTGTGACGGCGCGCGGTGGCGGCTGGGCGCCGCTGGCCGCGCTCTTTCGGCTGCGGGTGACGCTGGGGCAGGCCATCGAGCGCTCGCTGCCAGAGCCAGAGGCGGCGCTGCTGATCGGCATCCTGCTGGGGCTGAAGTCTCCGGCGCTGCGGGCGCGGCTGCCGCTCTTCGTCAATACTGGCACGATCCATCTGGTCGTCCCCGCCGGACTCAAAGTCTCGCTGCTGGCGGAGTTCGCCAGCCGGGCAGCGCGGCGGCTGGGCTACTGGCCGCGCAGCATCGCCGCGCTCGCGGCGGTTGGCGTCTACGCGGCGCTGGGTGGTGGCGGGCCAGCGGCCATCCGCGCGGCGATCATGGGCGCGCTGCTGGCGCTGGCCCCCGCGCTGGGCCGCGCCTACAACGTCTATACCGCGCTGGCGCTCGCTACCTTCGTGATGACGTTGATCGAGCCGATGTTGCTCTACGACGCCGGATTCCAGCTCACCGTGCTGGCTACCTTTGCCCTGCCACTGCTGACCCCCGCGCTGCAACAGGCGCTGCTGCGCCCGCTGGGCCGCTTCGCGCGGCTCGGCGTGGCGCAGGTCGTCGCGGAATCGTTCGCCGTGACGCTGGCGGCGCAGGTGGCCACGCTGCCGACGCTGGCGCTGACCTTTCATGTCATCTCGCTGGTCGCGCCGCTGACCAATCTGCTGACCGTGCCACTGCTGGCTCCCCTGCTGGCGCTGGGCGGACTGCTGGCGCTGGTCGCGGCGCTGGGGTGGTCGCTGCTGGCGCTAGCGCTCGCCTGGGTGGTCTGGCCGCTGCTCTGGTGGGTCAACGCCGCCATCGCGGGCTGCGCGGCGCTGCCGCTGGCC
>JAICVT010000469.1 GCA_025935235.1 Ktedonobacterales bacterium
TCAGCGCAGGGCCAGCGCGGTGTGCAAGATCAGCCCCAGCAGCCAGAGACCGCCGACGACCAGCGCGGCGATGGCCAGCCAGCGGAACTCGCGCGGCGCGGGCGTCTCGCTGGCGTGCGCCAGGCTCCAGGCGCCCAGCGCCAGCCCCGGCGCCACAAATACGCTCATCGCGCCGCTGAAGGGCGCCGTCAGGCTCAGCGCGACGCAGATCACCGCGACGAACGCGGCCAGGCTGACCTGCGCCTCCTGCATGGTGGCGGGCGGCGCCTGATCGAGTGGCGTCAGCCAGGTCGCGGGATCGCGCCAGAGCGCGGGCGTGGCGGCGAAGGCGGCGGCGCGCGCCCCAACCTGCCCGCCGTCATCCACTCGCGCGACACGGCCGACGCGCGGCTGGGGGCGTGGCGCTCCACGCTGCGCGGGCCATGCCGCGGCAGGCGGCTGGGTCGGGCGAGCAAGCATTGGCGGCGCGGGCGCCCTCGGAGCGGGGCGCGCGGCGGGCGGTGTGGGCGCGGGCCGCGCGCTGGCGCCCGCGCCGCTTATGGCGGGTATCTGCGCTGTCTGCCACGGCTCATCCCACAGCGCGTCGCCGCAGCGCATGCAGAAGCGCGCCTCGGCGGGCGAGACACAACCACAGCGCCCGCAACTGCGCGTCTGCGCTGTCGCCGTGGCGCCCGTGGCGGAGGCGGCCAGCGCCGCGCGGCAGACGATCAGCTCGCGCTCCAGCTCCTTGGCCGACTGGAAGCGATCATTGGGATCCAGCGACATCGCCCGCAGCACCAGCGCGTTGACGCGCTCGCTCAGCAGCGGATTGCGCTCGCGCGGCGTCGGCAGCGCCTGGGCGCTGATGCGCGCGGGCGCCTCGACCGGCTGGTAGCCAGTCAGCAGGTAGTAGAGCGTCGCGCCCAGGCCATAGACATCCGTGCGCTGGTCGGTCGCGCCGATGGCCTGGTATTGCTCCGGCGGGGCATAGCCCGGCGTGAAGGCCAGCGCTGCGACGATCGTCTGCGTCCCCTGGGCGAAGAGCTTGGCCAGCCCCAGATCAATCAGAATCGGGATGTTGAGCGTCGCGCTCAGTTTGATGTTGGCGGGCTTGATGTCGCGGTGGATGATCGGCGTGGGCTGCGCGTGCAGCTCGTGGACGGCGTCGCAGATCGGCAGCATCCAGTCGAGCACCTGCGACTCGACGGGCGGCCGGTGCGTGCGCTTGATCGCCTCGATCGCCAGATCTTCCAGCGTCTGGCCATCCACGTAATCCATGACGAGGTAGAGCCGACCAGCGGACTCGAAGACCGAGTAGGCGCGCACCAGATTCGGATGCCGCGCGTTCAGCAGGAACTCGGCCTCCAGCTGGAATTGCCGCTGGGCATTCGGGTCGCGCGAGAGGGCCTCCTTGACGGCGCGCAGATGGCCGAGCGCCATATCGCGCGCGCGGTAGATGTGGCCGAAACCGCCGCCGCCGATGTAGCCCTCGATCATGTAGCGACTGCGCAGCATGACTCCCGGCGCGAGCGCCGGCGGCTGCGCCATAGCCGTAGGTGGCTGCATCTCGTCGTGTCCCCTCTGGAGCGTGGTGGTTCCTCTCGCGCCACGCGGTTTGAGCCAGGCAAGCCCTCCGACGCCCATGCGAAGTCTTCCTACCAGTATAGTGGCGCGCATCACAGGCGGCAAGCCCCGATGCGCGCGAAGACGTAATCCAGGCGGATGAGCGGGGATCAGCGCGGCCCAGTGTAGATGAGATTGGCGCCGCCACTGCGATGACTCGCGCCAGCGGGCCGAACCTCGGCCTGATGCGATACGCGCCTCGCCAGCTACGGACTGATGGGCGCGCAAAGCCGCCCGCCAGACAACCCGAAGGTCCTGGCGACGGGCGCCTGCGGGAGCGACGCGAACGATCGGGCAAGGCCCCGATACGACCGGGAAATGCGCGACTGGCCGTGCGCGCCCGCACAGGCTAAGACGTAAGACGATACGCGCTCGTTGCGCGCGACGTACACTCTAGTGAATGACGCCGGATCCTCATCCCCTGCTGGCCCTCTCTCCCACGGGGCGAGGGGGAGATGGAGCGCGGGGCAAGGATGTGACAACGCCTGACGGGCGAGGAGCGACGAGGAGAGAAGGGCGCTGCGTATGCTGGAGCGGCTGATGGGCCAGGGAACTCAGGAGAGCCTGGCGGAGCCGTGGCTGACGCTGGCGCTGGGCTTTGTGGCCGCCACGCTGCTGGCCTTCGGGCTGAGCGTGCTGGTGGCGCGGCTGGCGCGCCGCGCGGGCTGGCTCGATCTGCCCGGTGGTCGCCACGTCCACAGTCAGGCCGCGCCGCGTCTGGGTGGCGTCGCGATCTTCCTGTCCTTCGCCTTGCTCGCGGCGCTGCTCTACCATCCCTCCTCGCCCTACGAGGCGCATGTCGCGCTGGGCCTCTTCGCCGCCTCGGCGCTGACCGTCGGCGTAATGGCGATTGACGATGTGCGCGGATTGCGGCCAGGGATTCGCCTGTTGGCGCAGACCGTGGCGGCGCTGCTGGTGATCTATCCCGGCGCGCACGGCATGCTGATCGAGGTGATCCACAATCCGCTCTCGTCGGGGGCGCGGGCCATCGTGCCGCTGCCGCTATGGGTCGCGCTGCCCTTCACCTGGTTCTGGATCGTCGGCATGATGAACACGATCAACTGGGTGGACGGTGTAGATGGCCTGGCGGGCGGGCTGGTGACGATCGCGGCGCTGGTGATGGCGGCCATTAGCTGGCTGCTGGGGCAGCAGACGGTGGCGCTGCTCTGCGCGCTGCTGGCGGGCGCTACGCTCGGCTTTCTGCTGCTCAACTGGCGACCCGGCAAGCTCTTCATGGGCGATAGCGGCGCGATGTTCCTGGGGCTGGCGCTGGCGACGCTGGCGGGCGTGGGCGGCGCGAAGCTGGCGACGATGCTGCTGCTGCTCGGCCTGCCAATCCTCGACGCGGCGCGGGTGATCGTGCGGCGCATCCGCCGGGGA
>JAICVT010000567.1 GCA_025935235.1 Ktedonobacterales bacterium
CGAACTGCCCCGGCAGCTTGAGGTCGTTGGCAATCAGCCGCGCCACGAAGCCGATCACTTCATTGGCGGTCTGCGGCGTGGGCAGCGTGTAGTCGCGACTGAACTCGCGCTCCAGTGTCACAAAGTCCACGCCCTCATAGTGGAAGCTGCGCTCGGCGGCGTCACCTGGCTTCTTCGGGAACGGCGGACAGATGAAGCGGCTGACATCCAGCGCCTCGATCTCGGCGGCGATGGACTTCTTGCGCGTCAGGATCGGCGTGAGCTGCGGGATGGCGATGTCATAGGCGCTTTTCTCCGGGTCGGGCTGGATGGTGAGGATCGTGAGCTTGTCTTTGCCGACCTCGAACTCGTCCAACTCCAACCGCTCCAACTGCTCCAGGTTGTTCACGAAGTCCATGAAGCCGCTCGTGCCGATGATGTCCACCCGCTCGGTATAGCCGACGCTCTCGCCGCGAAACATCAGCCGCAGGCCGCGCCCGATGGTCTGCTCAGGCAGGATGTTGGCCTTGGCGGAATAGGGGCGCAGGCCGACCACCACCGTCACATTCCGCACATCCCAGCCTTCGCGCAGCATCAGCACGCTCACCAGCGCGTTGATCTTGCTCTCTGGCTCGTCCACCTCGCGCGCCGCACGCCGCGCCACATCCAGATCTTTCTTGCTAATTTCACCTTTCGTATCGGTGTGGATGACCAGCGTGCGCCCGTCGCCAAACTCGGCGGGATACATCTCCGCCAGTCGCGCGCCCACATCGTCAGCCTCGGCGTTGGTGGTCAGCATGATGAAGAGCAGCGGGCGCTTGCCGAGCGGCGCCAACTGCTCGCGATACTCGCGCCAGCGGTTGACGCCCGCGACGATGAAGCCGCGATATTTGACGCTGGCGATGTCGGAGGCGACGACGCTCAGATCGGTGACGCCCTTGTAGGGTCGCTTGACCACGCCGTCAATGATCGCCTGCTTGAGCGGGTAATCGGAGACGACCCACGGGAAGAGCTGCCCCTTGGTGAAGCGCGGCGTGGCGGAGAAGTCGAGCTGCGCGGCGATGGGGCGCTCTTGATGGAGCGTCTGGATGACGCCATTCCACGCGCTGTCTTCATCGTGGGTGTGGTGCGCCTCGTCGTTGATGACCAGCGCCGACCCCGCGCGCCGCTGGATGCGCTGGAGGAAGCTGGCCGACTCGCTGAGGCTGGGCGGCGCCTTGGGGCCGAGCACCGCCGCCAGCGGCTCTGGCTCGTCGCCGTTCTCGCTCTCGGGCCGGTCGTAGAGCTGCTGGATGTTGGTGAGCAGCAGCAGGCCATCGGTGTCGGGGCGCTCCGGATCGCCGCGCACGACCGTCTCCAGCTCCCAATAGGGACGCATGCTGGGCGGCATGACTGGATCGTTCAGGAAGATGCGCCCGCCGCGGAAGTCTTCGGCCAGCCGCTCCAGCACGATGACGTTGGGCGCGAGGATCAGGAAGGTGCGGGCGTAGTCGTCGCCGCCGCCCGTGATGGCGTTGAAATACTGCCAGGCGACCGCCAGCGCCATGACCTTAGTCTTGCCAGAGCCAGTCGCCATCTTGGTGGCGAAGCGCGCGAACGCGTCATCCTGTGGCAGCGCGAACGACTCGTCGGTGCGGGCGAACTGCTCGTAAAGCTGACGGCGCGAGCGGATGCGCGCAACCTCGTAGACGTAGATCAGCGTCTCGATGGCGTCGCGCTGGGCGCGGTGATAGGTGAACAGGCGGCCATCGGGCAGGCGATGGTCGTTGGCGAACCACCAGTTGAGCAGGCGGCGCGTGACCTCAGTAGCGCCGGGATAGCCGCCCTCGCGCCAGTCGCCGACCGCCTTGCGCAGCAGCGGCACGCATGGCGCCGTCTTCAGATACTCCTCGACCTCGAACAGGGTCAGTTGCCCGGCGGGCGCCTTCTTTGACATGGCGATCTATCCTTCGTGGCGCCGGAACCTCTCCCCCTGTCCCCCTC
>JAICVT010000400.1 GCA_025935235.1 Ktedonobacterales bacterium
CAAGAGGAGGGACGAGGGTATGTCAGACACACTTCGCGCAGAGATGATCGCGGCCAACGGGGCGCGGCTGTATGTCGAGCGGCAGGGCGCGGGCGATCCGCTCGTGCTGCTGCATGCCGGGATCGCCGACTGTCGCCAGTGGGACGATCAACTGGCGGCTTTCGCGGCGTCGTACGAGGTGGTGCGCTACGATCATCGCGGGTGGGGCCGGTCAGAGGCTCCCGCCGGGCCAGTCGCGTTCCATGAGGACCTCTATGCGCTGCTCCGCGCGTTGGGGATCGAGCGCGCGCATGTACTCGGCATTTCGATGGGCGGCACATTCGCCATTGATTTCGCGCTCACCCATCCACAGATGGTCAGTTCGCTGATCCTGGTTGGCTCATGGCTCAGCGGGTTCTCGGTTCCCGCCAGCGAGGCGGAGCAGGTGGTCTGGGCCGCGTTCGAGGCGGCGCTCGCTAATGGGCAATTTGATCGCGCGAACGAGCTGGAGACCGACCTCAAGCTGGCCGGCATCTACCGCACCGCCGACATGGTCGCTCCACAGACGCGCCAACGACTGCGCGCGCTGCACCGGCCAGCCTTCGACCGCCTGGCCGAGCGCGAGGCGATGCAACCGTGGGTGAAGCCACAGCCACCGACGGCCGAGCGCCTGGGCGAGATCAGCGCGCCAACGCTCGTCATATACGGCGATCTGGATGTTCCCGCCGTGCCATTGATCGCGGCGAAACTGGGACGCGAGATACGCAACGCCGAGGTCGTCCGCATGCGCGGAACCGCTCATGTCGCCAACATGGAGCAGCCAGATGAGTTCAATCACATCGTCCTCGACTTCCTTGCGAGGTTGTAATGTGTGGAATGTATGGCGAGAGAACCATCGTACACAGGAGCCTGGCGCACGCGGAAAGGAGGAGCGGTTGGACGATAGCGCGTTGAATTCATCACCCGCGCCTGCTACATCCGCCGCATCCGCCGCGCTCGCGCGCTCCATTGACGAACGTTTGCGGCAGGCCAGACCGCGCCTGCTGCGCATCGCGGCGTCGTTCGCGCTCCCGCCCGATGTGGCAGAGGACATCGCACAGGAGGTGGCGCTGCGAGCCTGGCGGCGCCTCACCGACCTGCGCGACACGACCCAGTTCGATGTCTGGATCAACACGATCTGTCGCAATCAATGCCGCATGCGGCTGCGCGCACAGCGCCGGGCGCCAGTCATGCTGAGCCTCGCGGGCGCCAGCGCGGCGGATGAGCCGATGCGGACAGGCGCCACAGGCGGCGAGATCGCCGACACGTCTGCGCTCGATCCCTTCGAGATGGCGTCCTCCGACGACGCCGCGCTGCTGCTCGAACGCGCCCTCGCCTATCTGACGCCCCACGAACGCGTGTTACTCGAAATGCGCTACCTGCATGATCTGCCGTCCGCCGATGTCGCTGGCAGGCTAGGCATCGCGCCACAGACGCTGGAGGCTCGCCTGCGGCGGGCGCGCGATCATTTGCGCGCCACGCTGGTCGGCCCGCTACGCGGCGACGCCATTGACTTCGGTCTGGCGGCGCCGCCGGATGACGGCTGGCGCGCCACGCGCATCACCTGCTACCTCTGCGGACGCCACAAGCTGCTGGGACATTTCGAGACAGCGGTGAATGGTCGCCTGGAGCTGCGGCTGCGTTGTCCTGGCTGCTCGGCGCCCGATGGCGGCGACATCTTCCGCAGCAAGGGAATCGCGCCGCTCGATGGGTTGCGCGCGTTCCGGCCCGCGCTAACACGCTCGTGGCGCGCGCTGGCTGAGCGCACACGCGACACACTCGCCACTGGCGCCGATGTCTGCCTGCACTGTGGGCGCGTGGCGCCGCGTCGGGTGGCCACCGCTGACGAGTTCCCGTCCGCGCTCTCGCAGCGCGACCGGCGGTACTGGGTGGTCGCGCCATGCTCGCAGCCCGGCTGTCCTGGCCTCGGCTCCTGGTCGGCGCTCGATGCGATGCTTGGCGCTAACGCGCTCGCGGCGCGGTTCATCTCCGAGCATCCGCGCTGGACGGCCGCGCCCGAAGACGACCTGGAGTGGCAGGGGAGCGCTGCCATCCGCTTTCATCTGCGCGATGTCACGAGCGCCGCGCGCCTGACCATCGTCGCGGATCGCGCCTCCCTCCTCACGCTCGGCGCCTACTGAGCGCCCTCCAACCATCCTTCATCTGGGGCGCCCGTCGCGCCCACGGTTCTGCTACAGCGAAAGGCTCCTGCCCAATGCAGAAGCATTCTATCGCCTCGTCCGCGCGCTTGCCCGCCGCCCTGTCGTCGCTCGTCGAGCGGCTTGGCCTGCCCGACCTGCGCGGGCTCTCCGGCCTGGTAGCGGCGCTGTTGATTGACAGCCTGGGCAGCGGCGCCTTTCTGCCATTCGCGGCCTCTATGCCACGGTGATCGCGCACATCTCCATCGCGACGACCGGATTGATCCTGTCGCTGTGCGCTGGGGTTGCGCTGCCCACGGCTCCAATCGCTGGCGCGCTGGTGGATCGCTACGGCGCTCAGCGCCTCGTCGTCGTGGCGAATCTGTTGCAGGGGCTGGGGTTCGCGGGCTACCCATTCATCAGCTCGCCACAAACGCTCTTTATCTGCGGGCTGTTGGTGGCGATAGGCAGTCAGGCCTACTACGCCGCCAATGGATCCTTCGTCGCACGGATCGCTCGGCCAGACCAGCGCGCGCGCTGGTATGCGCTGATGGGCGCCTGCCGCAGCGCCGGGCTAGGGGGCGGAGCGCTGCTCTCTGGCCTGGCGATTCTGCTGCTGAGCGCGAATGGCTATCGGCTGCTGGCGGTCGCCAATGCCCTCAGCTTTGTCGTCGCGGCGCTGCTCATCGCGCGCATCGCGCTCCCGCCCGCCCACGCCTCCGACGCTGTCCTACGGCAAGCGCCCGTCCCGCGCGCCGGGCGCCGCGCGACTGGCTATTGGGCGGTGCTGCATGACCTGCCATTCCTGGGGTTCACCGCGACGAATGTCCTCTTCTCGCTGATCTCGCTCTCGTTCTCGATTGTGCTGCCGCTCTACCTGCTGGATTCGCTGCGGCTGCCCGTCTGGACGCCTGGAGTCGTCTACGGCGCGAACACCGCGCTGACGATCGTGGCGCAAACCCCTATCGCGCGCTGGAATGAGCGCTACCGGCGCACCCGCGCGCTCGCCTGTTCCGCTGGCCTCTTTGGCGTGGCGCTGCTCGCGCTGGCTGGGCTGGGCGACCTCCCGCGCGGCGCCGCTGGCCGGGGGGCGTGGCTGGCGGCGGGATTAGCGCTGGCGTTGCTGCTCTTTACCGCCGCCACGCTGGTGATGGCGCCGCTCAAGAACGCGCTGATCACCGATGCGGCGCCAGACGCCTTGCGCGGACGTTATCTGGCCTTCTATCATCTCTCCTGGTCGGTCGCTTCGATCATCGGCCCAGCGGCGCTGACCGCGCTCTATGCGCTGAGCGGCGGTTGGGTCTGGCTGGCGCTGAGCGGCGTGGCGCTGCTCGCGATTGTGGCGCTGCTGCGCCTCGACCGTGCGCTGCCACTGCATGCTATTCGGGCGCAGAAACCGCAGCCGTAGCGCATGCGCGGCCAGGACCGCCGCGCCTGGGGACCATGAGGCGCCCGACATGTGGAACTCTGGCCGACGCCACGCCGTCTCCCTACTGAAGCGCCACAGCGACGCTGAGCCTGCGCGACGCAACGCAATGCCGTAGAAATGAGGCTGGGTGATGCCCACATCGACCACACACCGCCGTCGGCTGCGCGTCGTGGCGCTGCCGTTCCTGCTGCTGGCCGCGACGCTGGCGGGCTGCGTGAGCGTGGCGGGCGGCG
>JAICVT010000472.1 GCA_025935235.1 Ktedonobacterales bacterium
CCGCCGTCGGGCCTGGTCAGCCCGATGGAGGCGCTGTTGGTGGCGCTGGGCGGCTGCCTGGGGATGAGCGTCGCGCCAATGCTGCGCAAGATGCGCCAGCCCGTCGCGCGCTACGAGATTCGCGTCAGTGGCGAGGTGACGGAGCCGTGGCCGCGCGTCTTCTCCGCGATCGCCGTCGAGCATGCCTTCGCGGGCGAGGGGCTGGACCCCGCCGCCATCGAGCGCGCCGTGACACTCGGCGAGACGCGCTACTGCGGCGTCAGCGCCATGTTGGGACAGGTCGTCCCCATCACCCACCGCATCAGCATCAATCTGGACTGAGCCTGACCTGAGCGGCGGCGGCCTCGCATGCGATACACTGCTCTCGAACGACCGGCAGATCAAGCGAGAGTGAGGATAGACGCCCGTGCCACATCGCCCACACGAAGGCCAGCAGAAGCCACCGAAGCCGCAGCCCAATCAACACGACGACACGCACAGCGCGCACAACGGCCACGCCAGCGCCGAGGAGTATCTGGGCGGCGAGCGCATCCATGCCAACCGCATCGCGCCGGGCATCAGCGCCGCCGACCTGATTGATACCGCCTTCCAGGCCTACAACGCCGGGCGGCTGAACGAGGCGGCGCGGCTCTACGCCAACAAGATGCTCGATCCTGAGCAGGATGTGACAGTCTGCCTGACCATCGCGGGCGCCATGACGCCCGCGGGCGTGGGCGGCGCGATCATCTCGCTGATGGAGCGCGGCGCGATTGACTTCATGGTCAGCACGGGCGCCAACCTCTATCACGACATCCACCACGCGCTCAACTTCGCACTGCATCGCGGCAGCTTCAAGCTGGATGATCCGGAACTGCACGAGGCGGGCGTCATCCGCATCTACGACGTACTCTTCCGCGATGAGGTGCTGTTGGATACCGATAGCTTCCTGCGCGAGATCTTCAAGACGTTCCCGCAGCGCCCGATGTCCACCGCCGAGCTGCACCACCTGATCGGCGAGCGGCTGCTGGAGGTCGGCGTGCAGCCGGAGCAATCCGTACTGGCGATGGCGGCGCGCTGGAACGTACCGATCTACACCTCCTCGCCGGGCGACTCCTCGATCGGCATGAATCTGGCCCGCCACCAGCTCGACGGCCATGCGCTGACGATTGACCCGCTCTACGACGTGCATGAGACGACCGCCATCGTGCAGGCCGCCACGCGCAACGGCGTCATCATCCTGGGCGGCGGCTCGCCCAAGAACTTCTACCTCCAGACGCAGCCGCAGCTCTGGGAGGTGCTGGGCATCAACAAGGGCGGCCACGACTACTTCATCCAGATCACGCAGGACGCGCCGCACTGGGGCGGCCTCTCTGGCGCGACGCCATCGGAGGCGGTCTCGTGGGGCAAGATCAAGCCCGAGCTGCTGAGCGATTCGGTGGTGGTCTACGCCGATACGACGCTGGCGTTTCCGCTGCTGGCGGCCTATGCTCTGACGCGTGCGCAGCCACGCGCCCGCCGCGGGCTGTACGCTCAGCGCGAGCGGATGCTGGCTGACCTGCGCGACGCCTACCAGCGCAACGCGGGGGCTGCGGAGGCGCAGGCGAGTGCGAGCGACAAGCGACCATAGGCGCACACCTCATAGCTCCCCTCTCCCGCACAGCGGGGGAGGGGTTGGGGGTGGGGGCCGCGCAAACTGACGAGAGGAGCCGGAAGATGCTCGACACGCTGGATGACATCACACGCTGGCTGGGCGAGGGCAAGCGCGTGGCGCTGGCGACGGTGGTCTCGCTGGTCGGCTCGGCGCCGCGCGGCGCGGGCGCGACGCTGGTAGTGAGCGACGCGGGCGACATCGCCGGCTCGGTCAGCAATGGCTGCGTCGAGCCGGATGTGGTGGAGCAGGCCCAGCGCGTCATCCGCACGGGCAAGCCGCGCCTGCTGACCTATGGCGTCAGCGAGGAGCAGAACTACGAGCGCATCGGCCTCTCGTGCGGCGGCGAGATTCGCGTCTTTCTGGAGCGCGTAACGCGCACGCCCGAGCTGGAGGCGCTGGAGCAGGCCCATCGCGCCGGGCGGCCCGCCGTCCGCGCGACGGTCATCGCCAGCCCCGGCGGCGCGGCGCCCGCGCTGGGTGAATCGCTGACACTGGTAGATGGCGGCGAGCCATCCGGCGCGCTGGTCGCCTCGCCCAGCATCGCGGCCCGCGCGCGCGAGTTGCTCGGCGGCGCCAGCCCCGCGACCGATAGCAGCGCAGCCGACGGCGCGACCGAGCCAGAGGGCGCGCTGGAGATCTTCTATCAGCCGCTGACGCCGCCGCGCTCGCTGATCATCGTCGGCGCTGGCCACATCTCGATTCCGCTGGCGGCGCTGGCCAAAGTCCTCGGTTACCAGGTGACGGTGGTGGACCCGCGCGAGGCCTTCAACACGCGCGAGCGCCTGCCCGCCGCCGACGAGCTGATTCTGGAGTGGCCGGACGAGGCGATGGAGCGCCTGACGATCAACGCGGCGACGGCGGTGGCTATCCTGACCCACGACGATAAGTTCGATGTGCCATCGCTGACGGTCGCACTGCGCAAAGGCGCGGGCTACGTGGGGATGGTCGGCAGCCGCGGCACGCGCGCCAAGCGCGACGAGGCCCTGCGCGCCAACGGCATCGGCGAGGAGCTGATCGCGCGCATCCACGGCCCCATCGGCATAGACATCGGCGCGCGCACGCCCGATGAGATCGCGCTGGCGATCCTGGCGCAGATCGTCGCCACCGCGCGCGGCAAGGCGTAGTGGCGGGTGTGATGGCGCGGGCGTGACGGCCAGCGGTTGAAACCGCGCCTGGGAGGCCCGCGGGCCGCGAAGTCCGCCTGCGCGGACTGGGATTCCGAACCCGCGCAGGCGGGTTTCGCGGCGGCGCGCACGCCGCCTCCCAGGCGCGATTTCAATCGCCAGCTTCACCCGCCAGGGGAC
>JAICVT010000435.1 GCA_025935235.1 Ktedonobacterales bacterium
GGCGGTGGCTCGTCGGGCGCGTGTGTCGCGGGGCGCGCGGCAGCCAGCAGGCGCACGCGCTCATCTGGCGATAGGCCCAGCGCCTCAGCCAGCAACGTCACCGTCTCAAGTCGGGGCATGCGCTGGGCGTCGCGCTCCAGATCGTTGATAGCGCGCTCGCTCAGCCCGGCGCGCTCGGCGAGCGTCGCCTGTGTCAGGCCCGCGGCCAGGCGATGGCGGCGCAACAAGGCGCCAAATGGCGTGTGGCCAGATGCGCTCATCGTCGTCCTCCATAGTCGCCATCCACCCTCGACGACCAGCAAGGTATCTGGCCGCCATTCTATCACTCCGCCGGGGCGCGACTGCCGCAATGTCGTCCTAATATCGCCTCAACGGTGTTCGCGCGTCGTGGCGTCGTCCAGCGGCTCAGGGCACACTGGGACCAGAGTCGTCGGAGGCGACGACTGGCGAGCGCACACGATGCGGTTCGGGCGCGCCCGGTTGATTTGGAACGGGAGCTTCATACGATGACTGGTCTGCTCTGGGTCACCCAAGGTCTGCTTGCGCTGGTGTTTCTGCTGGCAGGTGGATTCAAACTCCTGACGCCATCCGCGCAACTGGTGAAGCGTCAGCCGTGGACGGCCAATTCGTCGCAGCACATGGTGCGCGGCATCGGGGTCGCCGAGGCCCTCGGCGCGCTCGGACTCATCTTGCCCGGCGTTACGCATATCGCTCCCGCGCTGACGGGCATAGCGGCGTTGGGATTGGCGCTGGTTATGGCGAGCGCGCTTGGCTTCCACCTGGCGCGCCATGAGGCGCCGCATGCCGTCGTACCGGTCGTGCTGGGCCTGCTGGCGGTCTTTGTCCTCTATGGGCGATTCGCGCTGGCGCCGCTCTCATAGCGCGCCAACATCACCGTCTGAGGCGTGGCCACAAAGAATAGATGGTCAGCCAAAACCTTCCGAAATCCCAGATGCGCAGGCTCTGACAGCCCACTGGTGAAAGGAACGAGCGCCATGTCTAGCTACCTCACGGTGAGTGACCGACCGTTGCGACTGTTGGGCGTCTTCGCGCACCCCGATGACGAGGTCTTCTGCGTGGGCGGGACGCTGGCGCAGTGGACCGAGGCCGGAAACGAGGCGATGATCGTCTCGGCGACGCGCGGCCAGGCCGGGCAGATTCAGGATGCGCGCGTGGCGACTCGCCAGACGCTGGGCGCCGTGCGCGAGCAAGAGCTGCGGGCGGGCTGCGCCGAGCTGGGCGTGGAGCGCGTGGCGTGCCTGGACTACACCGATGGCGCGCTGGCCGAGGTGGACGCCGCGCAGCTGGCCGCCGATGTGGCCGTCTTTATCCGCGACTACCAGCCTGATGTGGTCGTGACGTTTGGCCTCGATGGCGGTTCGGGGCATCCCGACCACATCGCCATCAGCGTCGCCACGACGTTGGCCTGCCAGCTCGTCGCGCGGCAGGATGGCTGGGCGCCGCGGCTGTATTACAGCGCGTTCCCCCGCCAACATGGACTGCTCTGCCACAGCCTGGCGCGCTGGCTGGCGACGCGCGGCGAGCGCGTCCACGGCTCGGATGCCTTCGTGCAAGGGCTGGCGCTGGTAGCCGATGAGGCCGCGCTGATGGGCTATGTTGACGACGACGTGCGAGCGCAGTGGTTCTCCAGCGGCTTCGCGATTGTCGAGCAGGGCGAGCGCAACGGCAGCCTCTATCTGATCGTCTCTGGCCATGCGCAGGTCGTCGCCGAGAGCGAGCAGGGAGCGCGGCGCGTGCTGCGGACGCTTGGTCCCGGCCAGTTCTTCGGCGCGGAGGAGCTGGCGTGGCAGCGCGCGCATGCGGCCACCGTCGTCGCCACCGACACCGTCACCTGCCTGACGCTCTCTGCCCAGGCGCCGACCGCCTTCGATGGTCGCGGCGCTGTGGCGAGCGACGGGGTCAGCCAGGGCGAGGCCGCGCGCGATGGTGACGCTGCGCTGAGCGATCTGCTCTGCCTGGATGTCTCAGGCGGGCTGGAGCGCAAAGTGGCGGCGCTGGCGGCGCACCGCTCGCAGTTTGCCATCACGCCAGAGCTGCTGGCGCTGGCGCCCATCTGGCAGGTGATGAGCCACGAGTACTTCGAGCCGGTGATCTTCGGCGCGCTGCCCGCCGCCGCGCACAGCGCCGAGGTCAGGCGCGCGAGCGACGCGCTGCGGCTGGGCGCTCAGGCCGAGCGGCTGGCGGTCTCAGCGTAAGCTCGTCCCCTCCCCAACCCCTCCCCCGCTGACGCGGGAGAGGGGCTTTTTCGCTGCGACACTTCTACCCTTGCCCAGCGCCGCAAATGGTAGCCGCGAGTTCCCCTCCCTGAAGGGGAGGGGGCAGGGGGAGAGGTCTCAGTTGGCAGCCGCCATATTGGCTTCCGCCGTCAGGATCAGCCCTTCGAGCGCCTGGTAGAAGCGCTCGGGCTGCTGGAGGTGCGGCAGATGGCCCGCCTCCGGCAGCGTCACCTCCAGCCCGCCGCGCTCGCCCAGCGCCTCCGCCACCTGCCGCGCTTCGGGGGCCGCGCAGAGCGGATCGAGCGCGCCACGAATCACCAGCCCCGGCGCGCGCGTCTGCCGCGCCGACTCCAGGGTCCGCGCGCGAGCGGCGTCGGCGTCGCGCCAGAGCGCGGCGGTGGCGGCCAGCGTGGCCCCGTGGTCGGGCCGCTGGCGCGCCAGACGCCGCGCCACCTCGATCTGCTGCGTCTCCTCGGTGGTCGGGCCGAGTGCCAGCGCGGTCAGGGTTGGCTCGGCCAGCCGCAGCAGCCGCGGTGAGCGCAGCGCCCGCCAAGCCAGCTTTTCGGCGCGCGGCGGCGCTGGCGCGAAGCCCAGCGGCCCCACCAGCGCCAGCCCCAGCGCGCGCAGCGGATGCGCCGCCGCGTAGCGCGTGACCACGCCCGCCGCCAGTCCATGCCCCAGTAGCACGGCGCGCGCCACGCCGAGGCTATCGAGCCACTGGCCAAACAGCGCGGTGTAGTGCTCGAGGGTATAGGCGAAGTCGGCGGGCGCGGGGCGCGCCGAGCCGCCAAAGCCGGGCCAATCGAGCGCGAAGACGCGCCGCGAGCTGGCGAAACGCGCCAGGATGGCGCGGTACTCCTGCCAGCTCGCGCCGACATCGGGCAGCGCGATCAGCGGGGCGTGGGCCAGCAGCGCGCGTGGCCCGTCGCTCATCACGCTGGCGATGCGCTGCCCCTCGATCACCACGCCGCGCTCGCTCAGCTCGGCGCGTGGCGTCGCCTGCGCTCCAGCGTCGGCGGACGTTTTCTGATTGGGATCGTCGCTCATAGCATCAGCATCCAGAGGCTCCAGTGAATCGGCGGGAGTAGCGGCGGGAGCTGTCAGCGCAGCAGCGGGCCGACCAGCGCGACGCCCGCCACCAGCAGCGGCGCCACCACCAGCGCGGGCAGCCAGTTCGCCA
>JAICVT010000212.1 GCA_025935235.1 Ktedonobacterales bacterium
CCGCGCAGGGCGGCGAGCGCGAGACGAGCGAGCTGGCGCGCTGGGATCAACGCTTCCCCGACGCGCCCGCCTCCGCGCCGCGCGGGCCAGATGAGGCGCTGGCCGAGGCGGTGGTGGCGGGCGTGCGCGCCGCCGTCGTCGCCCCGCGCGCCGAGGTCGCGTCGTGGTTCTCATGGCCGCTGCCACACGACCTGTTATCCCGCCTCTGCGCCGCCGACCGCCTCTGGGAGCCGCAGCCCGGCTGGCTGGCGGCGCGGGACGGGTAGGATCACGCATTGCGCTGTGCTACACTTCCCTGATACCGAGGAGGAATGGGAGGCGCCAGATGCGGACTGTCACGTTCCCCGTCGAGGGGTTGAACTTCGCCACGTGCGCGCGTGGCATCGAGAAACGGCTGGGGACGCTGGCGGCCATCACGCAGGTGGACGCCAGCTATGTCTCGCAGACCGTCACCATCGCCTACGATGAGCAGCGTATCAGCGAGGCGGCGCTGCGCGAACTGGTTCGCGAGTGCGGCTTCGCCTGTGGCGCTCCGCTGACGGCGTTCGAGCGGCGCACGACGCCCGCCACTTCTGAGCGCGGCGCTATGCCAGCAGGCGCGCCAGCAGAAGCGCACGGCGCCCACGACATAAGCGACATGGGCGACACGGGCGACATGGGCGACATGGGCAGCGGACACGGCATGCACGGCGGCATGCACGACATGAGCGATCCGGCGATGGCGCAGGCGATGGAGGCCGACATGCGCCGCCGCTTCTTCATCGCGCTAGCGCTCACGATCCCGATCGTGCTCTACGCGCCGCTGGGCGCGCAGGTGTTGCATGTCCGCATGCCAGCGTTTGGTCTGCATCCCAACTGGATCATGCTGATCCTGACCACACCGGTCGTCTGGTACTGCGGCTGGGTCTTCCATTCAGGGGCCTGGCGCGCGCTGCGCAATCGCGCGCTCGACATGAATGTGCTGGTCAGCCTGGGCGTGCTGGTGGCCTATCTCTTCAGCGTCTTTGCCACCATCTTCGCGCCGACGGTCGAGACCAGCTTCGACGCCGCCGCCATGCTCGTCACCTTCGTGCTCTTCGGCCACTGGATGGAGATGCGCAGCCGTCGCGGCTCCTCAGACGCGCTGAACGCGCTGCTGCGGCTCGCGCCCAGCCAGGCCAGCCGCATCGGCCCCGATGGCCAGATCACCAGCGTCCCGGTCGAGCAGGTTCAGGTGGGCGACCTGCTGCTGGTGCGGCCCGGCGAAAAGGCGCCAACCGATGGCGTCGTGACGGAAGGCGCCAGCGCCGTAGACGAGAGCATGATTACTGGCGAGAGCCTGCCTGTCGCCAAGCGGGCGGGCGATGAGGTGATCGGCGGCACGGTCAACGGCAGCGGCTCGCTGCGCATGCGCGCCACGAAGGTCGGTAGCGACACGGCGCTGGCCCAGATCGTCCAGCTCGTGCGGACGGCGCAGAACTCGAAGGCGCCTGCCCAGCGGCTGGCCGACACGGCGGCGCAGTATCTGGTCATCGCGGCGGTCAGCGCGGGGCTGCTGACCTTCCTGATCTGGTTCTTCATCGTCGGGCAGACGGCGCTGTTCGCGCTGACGCTGGCGGTGACGGCAGTGGTGATCGCCTGCCCGGACGCGCTGGGGCTGGCCACGCCGACCGCCGTCGCTGTCGGAACCGGCATCGGCGCGCGCAACGGCGTGCTGATCAAGAACGCTACGGCGCTCGAACAGGCCTCGCGCATCCAGGCGATCATCTTCGACAAGACAGGCACGCTGACCGAGGGCAAACCCACCGTCACCGACCTGATTCCGCTGGCGGCGGGCGCGGCGCAGGGGATGGATGCGACGCGGCTCCTGCAGGTGGCGGCCACAGCGGAGGCGGATTCCGAGCATCCGCTGGCGAGCGCGATTGTCGAGGAGGCGGCGCGCCGTGCGCTGCCCACGCTGTCCTATCGCAACTTCGCGGCTATCGCGGGCGGCGGCATCCGCGCGGAGGTCGAGGGCGCGCCGACGCTGATCGGTACGCCAAAGCTGCTGGCCGATCACGGCGTGGCGCTGGCGGCGGCTGAGCGGCAGCGGACCATCGAACTGCAAGCGCAGGGCAAGACGGTCATGCTGGTCGCGCAGCAGGGCACGGCCGTCGGGCTGATCGCCGTCGCCGACCGCATCCGCCCGACCGCGCGCCAGGCCATCGCCGCGCTACACGCGCTGGGTATGCAGGTGGCGATGCTGACGGGCGACAACCGCCAGACCGCCGAGGCGGTCGGCGCAGCGCTGGGCATCGCGCCAGAGCGCATCTTCGCCGAGGTCGCGCCCGCGCGCAAAGCCAGCTATGTCAAGCAGCTCCAGGGCGAGGGACTGTTCACGGCGATGGTGGGCGATGGCGTCAACGACGCGCCCGCGCTGGCCCAGGCGAACCTGGGCATCGCCATCGGCGCGGGCACGGGTGTCGCCATCGAGACAGCCGCGATCGTGCTGATGCGCAGCGATCCGCTGGACGTACTGGCGGCGATTCGGCTGTCGAAGGCGACCGTGCGCAAGATGAAGCAGAATCTCTTCTGGGCGGCGATCTATAATCTGATCGCCATCCCCATCGCGGGCGGCATACTCTATCCGCTGGGCATCCTGCTGAGTCCGGCGATCGCCGCGCTGGCGATGAGCGCTTCGTCCATCACCGTCGCGACCAACGCCGTGCTGCTCAAAGGTGTCGAGCGGCGCCTGCGCGAGCCGGAAGCGAGTGGAGCGATCGAAGCGAGCGGGCCAGCGGTTGCGCCAGATGCGCCCACACAGGCGCCCACCGCGACGCGCTGAGACGAGCCGCGCGATGAACCGATTGATGAAGGGAGTGACCCAGCATGGCGACCGCGATTGATCCCGTCTGCGGCATGGAGGTAGACACGGCCACCGCCGCCGGATCGAGCGAGTATCAGGGCCAGACCTACTATTTCTGTTCGGCTGGCTGCAAGCGGCGATTCGACGGCGACCCCGCGAGCTTTGCCGAGGGACAGGAGCCGGACGAGCAGCAGTCCTGAGTGGCGTGGAGCTGCACATAGCCGCTGAAACCAGATGCGAGCCGGGCAAGCGGATCGCGAGCGCTATGTCGCGGTCTGCGCGCCCGGCTGTGAGCGCATGATATTTTCCGTACTGATGGGGTCACGACCCGTCGCGTGTGAACGGGCGGCTGAAGCCGCAGCTATGGGCGTTCCGCCGTGAAGCCTGCCTCCACAGGCTCACCCCCGCCGATCCCAGCCCGCGCAGGCCGGCTTTGCGGCCGTAAGGCCCTTAGCTGCGGGTTTACCCGCCCGTGCTAGGACATGCACGCGATAACCCGATCAACATGCTCATCATCATTTGCGCACAGGACGCGGGCGACGTTGGCAAATAGGGCGGCAAATGTCTCACCATCTACATAAGATGTTCGTAGACATCTATGAGAGGCGTTGCGCGCCTGGACTCTTCTCTGGCGCGCGACGCGCTGGACGCCAGCGGAGCGTCTCGCTGATGAGGCAGACCGCCGGTCGTCGCGCGGATTGGGGGCTTATGATGAGTTTGCCGGAGCCGCTAATCGCGGTGCTGAGCGACCCCAATGTCGCTTATATGCTATTCCTGATCGGCATCGTCGGCGTGGTGGGTGAGGCCTACCATCCCGGCACGCTGCTGCCGGGGATTACCGGGGTCATCGCGCTGATTCTGGCGCTGCTGGCGTTCACGCTGCTGCCGGTGAACTGGGTGGGCGTGCTGCTGGTGCTGCTCTCGGTGGGGCTGTTCCTGGCCGAGGCGCACACGTCGGGCATTGGCCTGCTGGGCGCCGGGGGCGTGCTGTCCTTCCTGATCGGCTCGCTGCTGCTGTTCACGCCGTTCTCGTCGCACATAGGCGCGGCGGCGCTGCTGACGATCAGCCCGTTCCTGGTGGTGGCGGGCGCCGTGGGGATGGTGGCGTTCTTCCTGCTGCTGATCCGCGCGTCACTGCGCACGCGACGCCTGCCCGCCGCCACTGGCCCAGAGGCGCTACTCGGCAAGGAGGGCATCGTCACGAGCGATCTCGCGCCGCGCGGCGCGGTGCGGGTCGCCAGCGAAGAGTGGAGCGCTATCGCGGATGGCGCGCCGATCGGCAAGGGAGAGACGATCGAGGTGATTGGGGTCGAGGGGGTCACGCTGCGGGTGCATCGCCCGCACGAGTGGCCGCTGCGCGCGATCCCATCCGACTCAGCTGAATCATCGGAATCGCGGGTTGGCCCGCTGGAGTAGTCCGCCCATTCAGGCGGTAAAGCGCGAGAAGTCGAGCGAAGCAAAGCGTGGAAGAGCAGTAGGAGGCGCATGCTATGCCATTCCTCATCTTTGTGATTGTGGCGCTGGTCATCATCCTGGGCGTCGTGGTCGCCTCGCTGGCGATTCGCGTCGTGCCGGAGTATCAGCGGCTGGTCGTGCTGCGCCTGGGCCGTCTGATCGGCGTGCGCGGACCGGGGCTGGTACTGCTGCTGCCAGTGGCGGATCGCGGCATCCGCGCCGACCTGCGCGAGCGCGTGTTTGATGTGACGCCGCAGGCCTGCATCACGAGGGACAACGCCTCGGTCTCGATAGACTTCCTGATCTACTCGAAGATCATTGACGCGGCGTCGAGCGTCATCAACGTGCAGCAGTACGAGAACGCCTCGCGCGGCATCGCCATCACCACGCTGCGCGCCGTCGTCGGCGATATGCTGCTGGATGAGGTGCTCTCGCGGCGCGAGGACATCAACACGACGCTGCGCGGCAAGCTGGACGAGGTGACGCACCGCTGGGGCGTCAAGGTGACGGCGGTCGAGATTCGCGAGATCGTGCCGCCGCGCGATATTCAGGAAGCCATGTCGCGCCAGATGTCGGCGGAGCGCACGCGCCGCGCTGTGATTCTGGAGGCCGACGGCAAGCGCGACGCGGCTGTGCGAGTGGCCGAGGGCCAGAAGCAGTCGGCGATTCTGGAGGCTGAGGGCGCGCGGCAGGCGGCCATCCTGCGAGCCGAGGGCTACGCGCAGGCGCTCGACCAGATCGCGCAGGTGGCCGGCGGACTCGACAGCAACACGATGAGCCTCCAATATCTGGAGGCGCTGAAGGCGCTGGGCGCGGCGCCTTCGACCAAGCTGGTCGTGCCAGCCGAGCTGACCAACCTGTTGCGCCCGCTGACCGAGCACGCCGCGAACACCGCCAACGGCCTCCAGGGCTTGCGCGCGGGCGAAGCCGCTCGCGCCGCTGGCGTGGGCGAATCCGCTGGCGCGCGCGCGTTGGCCGCGCCGCAAGCGTCCGCAGCGCCCGGGGCGGCAGAGGCGGCGGAGGCGTTGGGCGCGCTGAGCGACGGGCTGGCCGCGCAGGCCCACTAGCGCGGCCCCCGCCCGCAACCCCTCTCCCGCAAAGCGGGAGAGGGGTTGCGGGCGTCTATTCTAGCGGCTCCAGCGCGACGATGGGGATCTCGCGTCGAGCGCGGGCGGCGTAGCCCGCCCAGGCTGGCCAGATTGCCAGCGCCGCCGACCAGACACGCTCGCGCTCCTCATCCGTCACGGGCCGCGCCCGCACACGCCAGCGCCGCCGCTTGATCTGGACGGTCGCCTCTGGGCGCGCGGCGAGGTTGCGATACCACTGTGGCTCCATGCGGCTGCCAAAGTTCGAGGCAATCAGCGCCAGCAGCCCATCCGTCCCCTCGGCGCCATCCACGCGGATGTAGGTCAGCGCAGTGGTGCGCGGCTGACCTGACCGGCGACCGGTCGTCGTCAGCAGCAGGTTGGGCAGTGGCCCCAGCCGGTGGCCGATCAGGCCGCTGGTGGCGCGGTAGCAGGCGATGTGCAGCGTCGTCAGCGCCCGCTGGAGCGCGCGCCGCCACCATATGCGGCGCCAGGTCTTCGAGGTCGCCATCGCGCCGCCCTGCTGGATGCGCGCCATCGCCATCTCCCTCTATGATTCGCGCAACCAGGCTCGCTGGCGAATAGAACACCCGCGCATCGCGGTCGCTCGATGAAGCTCCAGGCTATCTGCCGAAAATCTGGAAAGCCGCCCAGTAGCTCGGATGCTCGTAGGGACGCATGCTGCCCTTACCCTCTGCGGCCTGCATCTCTGCCCGTTCCCGGATCTGTCTTTCTGCCGCGTCCAGTGACAGGCGATAGCCCTGCCCACGCACCGCGATCAGGTCATCCGCCAGGTCGTCCAGTCGGTCGCCCTCGTCCGCCTCGTCCGCCTCGTCCGCCTCGATGGTTGACGGCGTGTCTTCCAGTTCGTGCGCCAGCGAGAGGAGCTGGCGGGTGTGCGAGGTCCACTCGGTGAGCCCGTCTACAGTCACTGTCCGCAGCCAGCGCTGGGCGCGCCCAAGCGCCTGCGCTGGCGGCTCAGTCTCTCGGTGCGGCAACCACTCGCGGGCAAATTGCGTCATGAGCAGGTAGGTCGCTCGGTCGTCCACTGGCCAGAGCGCCGCGAGCACTGAGCGCGCCCCGGCCTGGAGCATACCAACCGCCAGACTGTGCATTTCATCACGTGCGCCGCGCACATCGCCGATCCCGCTCTGGCATGCCGACAGCATTAGCAGCCGAAGTCCTCGCATGTCCACCGCGCCACTCAGCGCATCGGCCAGTGTGAGCGACTCCCCGCGCGCCAGTATCAACCGCGAGCGCAGCGGATCACGATAGTCGAACATGCCGTGGCACGCGACATCTACGATTAGCGCCTTCTCGAATGCCTCCAGGAGCCAGGCGCGGTTCGCCTGATCCTGGGTCACGTAGCGGCCAGTTGGCTGATCCAGCATCGCCAGCGCGCGCGCCTCCTCGCCGCCCCACCAGAGCGCCTCGCGTCGCGCGCCCGTGGCCGGGTTGCCCAGCGCATACACGCCTGAACGCGCGGATGCGCGTGCGGATGAGGCAGGCGCCGCTGGCAGCAGCGAGCGCACGCTGGGCGCGATACTGGCGGCGAAGCGCTCGACCAGCGTCGTCTCCGCGAGCGCGGCGCCATCCTCAGATGAGACCATCACTGCGGTGGTCGTCAGCGGCAAGACGCCGAGCGCGCCGCAGGGAACGAGCGTCAGGCGGCGCACACCCTCACGCGCGAGCCAATCCGCCAGCGGCGAGAGTGCGACGCGCGCCAGATCGGGGAGACAGTGGTCAAGCTCTCGCTGGAGGAAGCGGTGGCACAAGGTGAACCGCAACCTACTCCGCTCCGCAGGCGGCAGGTCCCCAAACGGACTGCGCGCCAACGGCCCAAGCCGGCTATCGCGCGCCACATCCCACGCCGCCTGCGCCAGCGCGCTCGTGTAGCCCGCCACTCGGCAGGCGCCATCGAGCGTGGTTGCGCGCTCTTCGAGCGATGCGCGCGCGTGCTCATCCGCCAGCAGACTGTATCCGTTGTACTCCTGCGCCCAGGTATAGCCCCCCGCGATCATTGTTGGATCATCTGTCGGCGTGACTTCGAGCAGATCTTCGACGAACCGGCTGGTCAGCGCGGGCAGCGCCAACGTGGCGAATCGGGGCGCGTGGGCTGTGGCCTTGCGAGGCGGGAAGAGGCCAAGCGCCAGCCCGCCCCAGGGAGTGGCAAGCAGGTAGACGGTCGCCAGGCCCTCGGCGCGATCCACCGCGACACGTAGCAGTGATTGCAGGTCTACCATCTCGCTGAAGAAGTCCGGCGGGTCCTTCGCCAGGCGGATTTCCTC
>JAICVT010000423.1 GCA_025935235.1 Ktedonobacterales bacterium
AGCGCGATGGGCTGTCCGACGGGCACGGTCTCGCCCTCCTGCGCCAGAATCTTGCGCAGCGTGCCGGCGGCGAATGCCTCGGCCTCGATATTGACCTTCTCGGTCTCGATCTCGGCCAGCGCGTCGCCCTTGGCCACCGCATCGCCCTCATGCTTGCGCCAGGTGATGACCTTGCCCTCTTCCATCGTGTCGCCCATCTTGGGCATCACCACGGTATGCATCGCTTCATCCTTCCTGGCCGGGCTAGCGGGCGCCCGCAGGCGCTGGCGTGATCGCCTTCACCACCGCGATGACATCGGCGCGCGTGGGCAGCGCGGCCTGCTCCAGCGGCTTCGAGTAGGGCATCGGCACGTCTTTGCCCGTCACATGGCCAATCGGCGCGTCGAGGTAGTCGAAGGCGTGCTCGTAGACCAGCGCCGCGATGCCCTGGCCTGTGCCGTAATACTTCCAGCCCTCCTCGGCGATCACGACGCGGTTGGTCTTCTTCACCGACTCGATGATCAGGTCCAGATCAATCGGGCGGATGCTGCGCAGATCGAGCACCTCGGCCTCGATGCCCTCCTTCGCCAGCTCTTCGGCGGCCTGGAGGCTGATGTGGACCATGCGTGAGAAGGTGATGATGGTGACATCGCGGCCCTCGCGCTTGATCTCGCCACGGTTCAGCGGGACTGTATACTCCTCGCCCTCGTCGGGAACCTCACCCTTGACGCTATAGAGCAGCTCATGCTCGACAAAGACCACCGGATCGTCGTCGCGGATGGCCGACTTGAGCATGCCCTTGGCGTCGTAGGGCGTGGCGGGCATGACGACCTTCAGGCCGGGGATGTGGCCGAAGAGCGTCTCGAAGAACTGCGAGTGCTGCGCGCCGCGCTGGGCGCCACCGCCGCCCGGCATGCGGAAGACGACCGGGATGCGTGTCTGCCCGGCGAACATGTACTGGAACTTGGCGGCGGAGTTGATGATCTGGTCGCTGGCGAGCAGGCTGAAGTTCATCGTCATAATCTCACAGATCGGGCGCAGCCCCACCAGCGCCGACCCGATGGCCGTGCCAGCGATGACCTCCTCAGCCAGCGGCGTGTCGCGCACGCGCTTCTCACCAAACTCCTCGAACAGGCCCTTGGTGACGGAGTAGGTGCCACCATAGCCGGCGATATCCTCGCCCAGAATGTACACGCGCTCGTCGCGCCGCATCTCCTCGCGGATAGCTTCGCGCAGGGCGTCGCGAAAGGTAATGACTCGCATGCTCTCGTATCTTCTTTCCCGATGGTCTCGATGCATAATCCGCTGAATCAGCCGCTCATCCGCTCATCCGTTCATCTGTTCATCTGCCAGACGAGCGGCGCGGGCGGCTAGTCGCGCGGTGTGCTGGGGCGGTTGCGCCAGGCGATGGCGCCCGCGCCGTCGAGCTGCACGTGCTCGTACAGTTCGTCGAAGGACGGGAACTCACTCTGCTCGGCGAACTGTGCGGCCTCTTCGATTGTGGCGCCTGCCCGCTCGACGTTGGCCTTGAGGTCGTCGTCGGTGGCGAGGCCAGCTTCTTTCAGCTTTGCGGCGAAGAGCACGATGGGGTCGCGGTTGGTCTTCCACTGCGCCTCTTCTTCGCGCGTGCGGTACTGCGCCGGGTCAGCGATCGAGTGGCCACGGAAGCGATAGCTGACGGCCTCGATCAGCGTCGGGCCGTCGCCAGCGCGAGCGGTCGCCGCCGCCGTCTCTACCGCCTGGCGCACAGCCAGCAGATCCATACCGTCCACGCGCAGATAGGGCATGCCATAGGCGGCGGCGCGCGGCTCCAGCGAGGCGACCGACCAGGCCTTCTTGACGTTCATGCCCATCGAGTAGCCGTTGTTCTCGCAGAGGTAGACGACCGGCAGCTTCCACAGCGAGGCCAGATTGAGCGCCTCGTGGAACGCGCCTTCGTCCACCGCGCCATCGCCGAAGAGGGTCAGCGCGATATCGCTCTGCTCCTGATACTGGATGCCGAAGCCGACGCCCGCCGCGATCACAAGTTGCGCGCCGACGATCGCCTGGCCGCCTAGCAGCCGATGCTCGGCGCTATACATATGCATCGAACCGCCCTTGCCACGGCTGCCGCCAGTCACTTTGCCATACAGCTCGGCCATGACGGCGCGCGGCTCGATGCCCTTGGCGATGGCATGCCCATGCTCGCGATAGCTGCTGAGGACATAATCGGTCGGGCGCAGCGCGGAGATGGCCCCCACGCCAGTCGCCTCCTGACCGATATACAGGTGGAGAAAGCCGCCGACCTTGCCAAGGGTGTAGGCCTCGGCGGCCTTCTCTTCGAACTGCCGGATGAGTGACATCTCGTAGTGCAGCGCGAGCAATTGCTCGCGGCTCAGACCTGCGAGGGTCGCCTCGCGAATGGCCATCTCTCTTGACTCCTTGACCGCTGCGTAAGCGGAGGGCGTGCGCCCGGCGTGGGCGGATGTCGCGCCAGACGCGATGTGTCTGCCTCCGCAGCCGCGCCACTGGCGGCGACGAACTGGCAGGCCACGCCTGACGCTCAGGCGCCGTCAGGATGAACCAACGACGCGATTGGACGACTATCATGCGCGCTCAGTCCGCGCGTGGCGTCGCTCTACCCTCCGCGCTGAGAGGAGATCGGCGCCACACACGCTGAGACGCTTTGACGCATGTCTTCGCGCGGGACTATGATGGCTGACGAACGCGCATGAGCCAGAGACCATCCGGAAAACCACTCCGGCGACGACCGGCGATGAGGATAGCGCCCCATGACCTACGTCATCTGTCAGCCCTGTATCGGCGTCAAAGACGCCTCCTGCGTGGATGTCTGCCCGGTGGACTGCATCCACGCGCAGGAAGAAGACGAGCAATACTACATTGATCCCGATGCCTGCATAGACTGCGGCGCGTGCGAGCCAGCCTGCCCAGTTGATGCGATCTTCGAGGAGGCGACGGTTCCCGCCGAGTGGCGCGAGTTCATCCCGCTCAACGCGCGCTATTTTCAGCGCTGACTCGCGCTGACGTGCGTGTTGGCGCAACAGAAAAGCCCGACCTCTCGGAGAAGTCGGGCTTCGTCGCTCGGCTCAGGGGATGGCTTCGGCCACAGGGAGCGCCCCGAGAGCTTGCGGCCTCGTCGCCGCGAAGGGGCGCCGACGCATCACATGCTCAGGCGAGTAGCGACCTAGCCCATCGCGCGCCTGGCGAGCGCAGTGTTGCGCGTCTCAGTTGTTCAAAGTGCCGGCGCTGCCGAACAGCGCCAATTGCCGGTTGCGAGCGTTCAGAATGGTTCAGAACAGCTCAGGAGCCAGAGGGAATCGAGGCGACGAACAGCGAGAGCGCTCCGAAGAGGATCGCCAGCGCGATCGTCGTGCGGAAGAGCAGCTTGTCTATGCCGCGGCGGGTCTTGAACACCGTGCCCGTGCCGCCAAAGACGCTCCCCAGGCCCGCGCCGCGCACTTGCAGCAGGATGGCGATGGTGAGCGCGACCGCGATGATGATCTGCACGACCTGGAAGTAGATACGATATGGCGCCAGGATGCTCACGGGATCAACCTCGTTTTCCGCGGGCCTGCTCTCGGCTCGCTCTCGGCTCGCTCTCGGCTCGC
>JAICVT010000038.1 GCA_025935235.1 Ktedonobacterales bacterium
CGCGCGCCAGAAAGGACGGGGCGCAGATGACTCGGCGCGCTCGATGGTATCGCTTGGCTGGTCTTCTCACGCTGACGGTCACGCTGATCGCTACATTGGCAATGGCCGCGTGTGGCGTCTCGACGACTCCCGTGAGCCGGGAGTCGTCGACGCCTACCTACTCTCAAGACATCATCCCTTCTCCCACCGTAACCACTACATCCATCGCATCCCCCACCGCGCCGCCTGCGCCCACTGCGACGCCCGCGCCCGCCACGCCGCCCGCGCCGCTCGCGAGCGGCAGAGTGATTCTCGTCAGTCTGGCGCGCCAGCGCCTATACGCCTATCAGGATGGCGCGCTTGCCTTCACCTTCACAGTGGAGACTGGTCGTCCTGAGCTTCCAACGCCGACTGGCGCCTATCACGTCTTCTCGAAACAGTGTTCCGATCTGCGTTGGACGAGTAACAGCGCCCCAACCACGAGCCACAACATCAACTGCGTCGAGCATATTGGCGACGGGCATCAGGCGATGTTCCTTTCTCCCTGGCCCAAAGGATCGCCGAACTGGTATGCGCCGACCCACATCAACTATGCGCTGGAGTTCAAAGAGGGCGGCTTCTATCTCCATGACGCCTGGTGGCACGTCCTGTTTGGCCCTGGAGCCAACGTTCCGCACCAGCTCCCAGATGGGACTTGGGAGACGGGGTCACACGGGTGCGTGGGCATGCGCATCCCCGATGCGGAGCGGCTCTACGTCTGGGCCGCGATTGGCACACCAGTCTACGTCCGGGCGTCTGTCTGACGCGCCCTGGGCAGGCTCGCTAAAGCGTCGCGTGGCGCATGTTGGCGGCGGGTCTTCCTGATGCGGCGCCTCCCGCCACGCCGATCCACTCCGCCCTCGGCGCTTCGCCGCCGCCTCGTGGTATCTCGTGGTATGATGCGCGTCACACGCGCCTGCCATCCACCGTGGCCATTGGCGCGCTGATCCCCACCCGACAGGAGGCCTCTGTGAGTAGCTCCGACAGCCATCCCACTGCTGCCTATCTGGATTATAGCGGACGCGATGACGCGCTCAGCGGCGGCGTCAGGATGATCCCCATCGAGACGCCCAGGGGAACCTTCCGTGTCTGGACGAAGCGGGTCGGCAATTCGCCGACCATGAAGGTCTTGCTGCTGCATGGCGGACCGGGCGGCACGCATGAATACCTCGAAGCCTGCGACAGCTTCTTCCCCGCCGCCGGCATCGAGTACTACTACTACGACCAGCTCGGCTCCTACTACAGCGACCAGCCGGATGATCCCGACCTGTGGGATGTGCCGCGCTTCGTGGACGAAGTGGAGCAGGTGCGGCGTGCGCTGGGGCTGGACGCGAGCAACTTCTACCTCTATGGCCAGTCCTGGGGCGGCGCGCTGGCCATCGAGTATGCCCTGAAGCATCAGCAGAACCTGAAGGGCCTCATCATCTCCAACATGATGGCCAGCATCCCCCAATACGTCGCCTACGCGCAGAATGTGCTGATGCCGCAGATGGATCAGGCTGCGCTGGCCGAGATCAAGGCCATCGAGGCGGCGGGTGACTACGAGAACCCGCGTTACATGGAACTGCTGATCCAGCAGCACTACATCTACCATGTGCTGCGCATGCCGCCAGAGGAGTGGCCTGAGCCGGTCACCCGTATGTTTAAGCACCTCAACGCGGCGATCTATGTGCCGATGCAGGGGCCGAGCGAGTTGGGCGCCAGCGGCAAGCTGGAAAAATGGGACCGCACCGCCGACCTGTCACAGATTACCGTTCCCACGCTGGTCATCGGTGCGCGTTACGACACGATGGATCCGCAGCATATGGAGTGGATGGCGGGCGCGGTCCAACACGGGCGCTACCTCTACTGCCCGAACGGCAGCCACTGCGCGCTCTACGATGACCAGCCGACCTACTTCCGCGGCCTCGTCCAGTTCATCCACGACGTAGACGCGGGCCGCTTCTGAGCGAGAGGCGCAAAAAGCCCCTCTCCCGCTTTAGCGGGGGAGGGGTTGGGGTGGGGGCGCGTCTACTTCGCAGGCTCGATGTTCTGGTTCACGCGGAAGAGGTTGTGCGGATCGTAGCGCGCCTTGATCTGCGCCAGACGATCATAGTTGGCGCGATACGATGCGCGCACCTGGTCTGATCCCTCACCCATCATCATGTTGATGTAGCCGCCACCCGCCGAGTACGGGTGCAGCGCCAGCCAGTAGTTGCGCGCCCACTCGATCATGCGCTCGTTGTTGGCCGGGTCGGGATCCACCCCCACGATCACTTCGGAGAAGTTGGCGTCGCGATAGTTGAAGGCCATCGCGTCCGGGCTGGCGTCATGGACCGCGCCATTCACCGGGTAGAGGTGCATCGTAGAATACGGCGTTGGCAGTTGTCCGCCATACTTGACGAGCAGGTCAATCGCCTGATCGCTCAGGTCGGTGATGAAATCGGCCTTCCAGTACCATTGCAGCCCCGGCGGGAAGAGCGCGTCGAACAGGCTCTGCAGCGCGGGCCACGGAACCGGCCCGGCCAGATCCATCGCGGGCGTTCCGACGGCTCGAATCGGCTCGAATCGCGCGGCAGCTTGATCCATGTCGCCGGTGTAGCACCACACGATGACACACATCGTCTGGCCGTGATACTGCTCCGGGAACGGCGGCGCGGGCGGGATCGCCACAAACCCGAACCAGCCATTGATGTCGCGCGGGGCGCCGAGGATGAAGTCGCGCCAGAACGTCAACACCTGCTTCGCCTGGTCGAGCGGCCAGAAGATCGGGCCGCCGTAGACCGTGCCGACATCGTGGCAGCGGAACTGGAACGAGGTCACCACGCCGAAGTTGCCACCGCCGCCGCGCACCGCCCAGTAGAGATCGGGATGCTGCTCGGCGTTGGCGGTGACGAAGCTGCCATCGGCCAGTACCATATCAACGCTCAGCAAGTTGTCCACCGTCAGCCCATAGGCGCGCGCCAGATAGCCGATGCCGCCACCCAGCGTCAGCCCACCAACCCCTGTCGTCGAGATGAAGCCGCTCGGCGTCGCCAGCCCGAAGGGATGCGTCGCGTGATCCACATCACCCCACACACAGCCGCCCTCGGCCCGCACCGTCTTCTCCACCGGGTCAACGTGCACGCCATCCATCGGTGAGAGGTCAATCACCAGTCCGCCATCGCATGTTCCCAGCCCCGGCGCGCTGTGGCCACCACCACGCACCGCCACCAGCAGGCCGCCCTCGCGCGCGAAATTGACGCAGCTGATAACATCGGCGACATCCACACAGCGCGCGATGAAGCGCGGGCGCTTGTCGAACATGCCGTTGTACACCTTGCGCGCTTCGTCATAGGCGGCGTCTCCCGGCTGGATCAGCTCGCCGCGCAACTGCGCCTTGAAACTCGCGATGGTCGCCTCATCTACCACCACGGTGCTGCTCTGCGCTGCCATACGGTCTCCTCCTCCCTCCCCGCGAGCCGTCGCGACGATTCCAGCGCGCGACATAGCGATATGAGAGGGTTGCGCTGAGAGGATAGCGCGCGAGGCGTTAGCGAAGCGTTTGGCCAAGCGTTACGATGCGTTACGATGCGTCACGATTGCTCGCGTCGCGCCCGCTGCGCCGTTACGCGCGCGTTATAGGTCTGGGCCGCGCGCACATCAGGTGTATCGAGTCCTTCGGTGAACCAGCCGCTGAGCGCCCGCAGCTCGCGCAGCGTCTCATCCCGGCGCGTCGCCCCGTCTGGAAGCCCAGCGCGCACGCGCAGCCGCGCCAGCGACAGCAGCGCGCGCAGCTCCAGCATCCGCGCCTGCTGGTCGCGCGCGATCTCGATGGCCCGCAGCAGCGCGACCTCGGCCTCGGCGGGCGAGCCGTCCGCTGCCAGCGACAGTTCGGCGCGCAGGCGGTGCAGCTCGGCGTCCCACCAGCGCTCATTGTGGCGCTCGGAGTGCGCCAGCGCCTCGTCGAGCGCCAGCAGCCCATCGCGTGGACGCCCCGCCTGCTGGTAGACCTGCGCCACGAGCGAGAAATAGTAGGGCAGGCGTATTCGCGCGCCGCTCGCCATGAACTCCGCGATGGCGCCGCGCAGGGCGGCGATCCGCGCCTCGTCTGGCTGCTCGCGCGCCCGCGCATAGGCGAGCAGAATCGCCGCCCAGGCCTCGTAGTAGGGCGCTTTGTACTCCCGCGTCAGTGCCAGCGCTTCCTCGGCAGAGGCGCGCGCGGTCTGGGCGTCCGCGCTCATCTGCCGCAGCAGCGCTAGATAGGTGGCAGCCAGCGCCAGATTGAATGGCTGCCCCAGGCTGCGGGCAAGCCGCACGCCATCCAGCCCGGAGCGTTCTGCCCGCTCTGGATAGCCCAGCAGCCAGAGCCCATGCGCGCGCCAGGCGCGTGTATGCACAGCGTAGTCCCAGCCCTGCGAATCCTGGAGGCTCTGCGCCTCGGCGGACTCGCGCGCCAGGGAGATGCGTTCGACGCTCTCGAAATCCGCGTCGGCCTCGCTCAGCCGTCCCAGGTGCATCCGCACCCCCGCCAGCATCATGTTGGTGAGCGGTGGCGGCGAACTACCGACGCGCTCGTAGATGGCGTTCATCTCGTCTGCCACCTGCTGCACGCGCTCGAATTGCGCCTGCACGGTGAGCAGCGATTGCAGGCCGTACAGCGCCTCCGCGCGCTGCATGTCGTCGCCGACCGCCTCGCTCAATATCAGCGTGCGATCCACCACGCGCTCCAGCTCCGGCGCGGTCCACCCGCGCGTGATGCGATAGAGCGGCGCGAGCGCCAAGAGCAGGCGCAGCTCCTGCCGATCACGCGCCGCGCCCGCTGGCGTCTGCTCCAGCAGCGTCAGACAGTGGCGCAAGAGCTGTATGGCCTCCTCGAAGGCGAAGACGCGCTCCGCCACCAGCGCGGCGCGGTGGTAGGCGGGGATGGCGCGCTCGACCGCGCCGCCGTGCTCGTAGTGGGCGGCGATCTGCCCGCTGACCGCGTCGAGGTCGTCGGCGTGCAGGGCTTCGAGCGCCTGCGCGACGCGCCGGTGCAGCAGATGGCGCTGGGGCGCGCTGATCTCGGCATAGGCGACCTCGCGTAGCTTATCGTGCGTGAAGTCATACGTATCGGCGCTCTGCTCGCGCACGATGCGTCGCTGCCACAGCTCATCCAGCGCTGTGACCACGCGCTCCTCGTCGTCGTGGCTGACGTGAACCAGCACATTCAGGCTGCACGCCCGCCCTACGATGGCGGCCAGCGCCGCCAGCTCGCGCGCGGGCGCCGAGAGTTGCGCCAGGCGGCTGGCGATCACCGCGCGCACGCCGGGTGGCAGGGTGGTTGGCCCGGTGAGCGGCTGCCGCTCCAGCAGGGTGTCCAGCCCGGCGCGCACCGTCTCGATGACGAAAAGCGGGTTGCCCTCGGTCTCGCCAAACAGGCGCATCGCGGCGGGCAGTTCCAGCTCGCGGTCAGTCAGGCGCGCAGCCAGCGCGGCGGTCTCGGCGGCGTCGAGCGGCCCCAGCGCGATCTCGGTGACGGGCGCCGTGTGGCGCAGGTGGCGCAGCGTGGCATGCAGCGGATGCTGGGGTGGCGTCTCCTCGGTTCGCGCGGCGCCGACGATCAAGAGGCGCGCGTGCGGATCGAAACGCGCCAGATAGTGCAGCCACTCCAGCGTCTCCTGGTCGCACCACTGCAAGTCGTCCATCACCAGCAGCAGCGGCTGGGGAGCGGCCAGCACGGCCAGCGCCAGCGCGTGGAAGAACTGCTGACGCTGGCCGAACTCGGTCAGTGGGGCATAGTGCGGCGTCTCGGGATGTTCGGTCAGCAGCTCTGGCAGCACGCGCGCCAGCTCGGTCAGCCAGACTGGCTCCAGCCGCCCGATGTGTGGGCGCACGCCAGGGCTGCGCAGCCACTCGATCACCGGCGCGAACGAGAGTCGCCCCTCTACGGCGTAGCAGCGGGCGGTCGCGGTGGTGGCGCCCGACTGGCTGGCCCAGCGCGCCAGCTCCTCCGCCAGCCGCGATTTGCCGATGCCCGCCTCGCCAGTGATGAGCGCGAAGCCCGGCCCACGCGCGCCGGCCTCGCGCCAGGCCGCCTGGAGCGCCTCCCAGGCGCGCTGCCGCCCGATCAGCGCTGGCGCCTGCGACTCTGGAGGCGTCGGAGACGGTTCCTGAGCCGGCGCGGACGGCGCTGACTCCAGCTCAGACAGCCGCTCGCGCAGTTCTTCGGTCGCCTGACTCGGCCCGATGCCCAGGGCCTGGAGCAGCGCGCTAGCGCACGCCTGATAGGCGCGCAGCGCTCCCGCGCGGTCACCGCTGAGCGCCAGCAACCGCATCAGCGCGCGATACGCCTCTTCGTTCAATGGATCGCAGCGGATCAGCGCACGCGCGGAGCGGATGGCGCTGGCGTAGTCGCGCTGCGCCTCGTGCGCCTCCACCAGCCGCGCCAGCGCGTGGGCGAAGTGGTCGCGCAGCCGCTCACGCTCCGGCGCGATCCATTCGTCGTAGCAGCTCGGAGCCAGGTCGCCGCGATAGAGGGTCAGCAGCCGCTCGCCCGCACGGCGCAGCGCCACCGGGTCAGGCGGCTCGTCGAAGCTTTCCACCTCCGCCACGGCGCGCTCGAACGCCTCGACATCGAGCCGCAGTGTCACATCGTCGCGCCACTGGATGGCCTGATGGTCAACGGCCAGCAGGGCGCTGACCTCTGGCTGTGCGCTACGCAGGGCATGCAGGAGCTGGCGCAGATTGTTGCGCGCCTGTGCTTCGCTCGAATCGGGCCAGAAGAGGAAGGCGAGCCGCTGACGCAGCTGTGGCGCGTCGCGGCGCAGCGCGAGATAGGCGATCAGCGACTGGAGGCGCGGGGTGTTGAGTCCTGCCATCGGGCGGTCATCGCAGGCCAGGGAGAAGTCGCCGAGCAGCTGGATCCGCGCTACCGGTGGCATCATTGCCCTCTCTAGCCCACTGTGACCGCGCGATGGTGGGCGATGGCGCGTCAGGAGAACAGGCAGGAGCTATGCGCGACACTGGAGCGCCTGGAACGAGTCAATCATGCGCACGAACTGTCACAACTTGCCAGCAAGCGCCAGAAATCGTTAGCTGTTCTACGCGCCAGGCGCCGCGCTGTCAACACCAATTATGTCGAAATGTCGAACGGCGCGACCAATCGTCGCCCGTTGACACGCCCGAAGCGCGTATGACAGACTGCGCCCGGCGGCTCCTGCCCCATGGACGCCGCACCATTCAGACGACAGGTGGTACTTCCATGATCGAGACGACGCTCTCCCCCGCGCTGGTCGAGATGATCCGCTCCAGCCAGCAGGTGGCGCTGATTCCGCACGAGCGCCCCGACGCCGATGCGCTGGGCGCGACGCTGGGCCTGGCGCTGGCGCTCACCACGGAGGGGAAGGTCGCCCGCGTGCTGGTGGGAGAGTTCGTGCAGCCGCCGCTGCGGTTTCTGCCAGGGTTCGCCGAGCTGACGCTGGAGCGTTCCGCCGAGTCCGAGGCGTATCTGGTCGCCTGCGATCTGACGCTGGTCTGCGACACCCACGAGCCGACCCTGCTCGGCCAGTGGCTGGAGCCCCTGCGACGCGCGCTGGCGAAAGACGCGGACGCGGTCGCGGTGATAGATCACCACCGCCCCGGCGCCGAACTGATCTTCTCTCACGGGTGGATAGACCCGTCCTACTCCTCCACCTGCGAAATGATGCTGGCCGCGCTGGAGCGGCTTGGCTGGCCGCTCGATGCGCCGATCGCCAACAACCTGATGGCAGGCGTCATGTACGACACCTCACGCTTTACGAACGCCAACACGCAGCCGCGCACGCTGGCCAACGCGGCCACGCTGGTCGGCGCCGGAGCCGATGTGGTGGACCTCAACGGCCAGCTCTTCTCGCTCGGCGCGCCCGATGAGGTGCGCCTGCGGGGCGAGATCTTCGCCTCGATCCAGCTCGCGTTCGCGGGGCGCTATGTCTGGGCGCTGATCCAGCGGGAGACGCTCGACCGGCTCGGTCTGGATGAGAGCGCCCTGAGCGGGCTGACCAACGATCTGCGCCTGATTGACGGCGTGGTGGTGGCCGCCACGCTCTTCGCCACAAGCCCAGACTCCACGCGAGTGAGCTTGCGCTCGCGTGGCGGCTACGAAATCCGCCAGATCGCCCAGCAGTATCCCGGCGGTGGGGGCCACGCGGTCGCCGCTGGCTGCACGATTCCGCTGCCACTGGAGCAGGCGGCGGCGGACCTCCAGGCCAGGATCGCCACCCTCTTCGCCTGACGGTCGCTCCTCCTGACCGGACGCTCGCCTGCCTGAGCGTGGGCCAACCGCGTGCCGGGCGTGTGGCGCCCGCGTGCCAGCCGCCGAGCGCGGGATGTTGTAGCATACACAGTGAGCGCGTGCCGTGTGCAACACACCAGCGGATCAGCCCGTACACGAGGTGGAGGAAGCGCGCCCTGCCTGGTCAGGCGCCTGGCGACAGGCGCATCGCGGGCGGGACACGGATGGGGGAATCCATTGCATATCATCCTGGAGTTGGTGGCGACCTACGGCTATGTCGTCGTGCTGCTGGTGGTGATGGCCGAGAGCGCCGGACTGCCGCTGCCAGGCGAGACCTCGCTGCTGGTGGCGGGCGCGCTGGCCGCTACGGGCAAGCTCTGGCTGCCGGGGGTCATCATCGCCGCCGCGCTCGGCGCCATCATCGGCGACACCGCTGGCTACTGGATTGGCCGCACGTCTGGCCTGCGTCTGGTGCGGCGTCACGGCCACCTGCTGCGCTTCGACGAGGCCAAACTGGCCCAGGCGGAAGCGTTCTTCGAGCGGCACGGCGAAAAGGCCGTCTTCCTCGGCCGCTTCGTGCCGGTCGGGCGCATCTTCAGCGCTGTGCTGGCGGGCGTCAGCCGGATGCGCTATAACCACTTCCTCTTCTGGAACGCGACCGGCGGCATCGTCTGGGCCGCGCTGATGGGTACGCTCGGCTACCTCTTCGGCAGCCAGCTCCCCCTGCTGGAGCGGCTGGTTGGCCAGTTCGGCTTTGGCCTGCTGGCTGCGCTGGTACTCATCATTGGCCTGCGCTTCACCTGGGGCCGCCGCAAGCGGCTGGCCGCCTGGTGGGCGCAGGTTCGCAGCCAGCCGCTCGATGCGCGGGCGCTGGCGACAGCCCCGGCGCGCGCGCTACGCCAGCTCTTCACGCAGCGCTACCGCTGGCTGCTGACGGCCATTGGCCTCGGCGTGGCCGCCCTGTGCGGCGCGGGGCTGGCCCTGGCGCTGCTCACCGACGTGATGTAGCTCGACCAGCCTATCGCCTGGGTGGGCAGAGGCGGAGATGTGATGGGTGGGCGCCTATGGAACCGGCGCCGCGGGTTCGCCAGACGGCGAGACGCTAGAAAGGCACGGCGCGCCATCCTCAACCCTCTTTCCGAGACGACTCAGCCACTCTCAGCCGCCGGGCAGGCGTCATTGCGGCGGCGACGGCGTCAGGCGCGCCGCTCGCGCCGCGGACGACTGCTGCGCGCGGTGGCGCTGGCGCTCATCGCGCTGGTCGCGCTGATGGGGCTGGTCGGCTGGGGCTATCTTGCGTCGCTGCCCAGCGTGGGCGACGCCCAGCAGCGGGTAGACGCCATCGTGCGCGCGCGCCACGGCATTGAGGTTGGCGTTCCACCGCCATCGAAGATCGGCCGGGCGATTGTGGCGGTCGAGGACTCGCGCTTCTACTCCAATCACGGCATAGACATACCGAGCATGGCGCACTTCACCTGGGGCTATCTCACGACTGGCTCGACCACCGACGCTGGCGCGACGATCACCGAGCAACTGGTCAAGATCCTCTATGTCCAGCAGCCCCACACCATCGGCGGCAAGCTGGAGATGCTGGGACTGGCGCTGAAGATGGATCAGGCCTATTCCAAGCCGCAAATACTGGAGATGTACCTCAACGCTATCTACTATGGGCATCAGGCGTATGGCATCGCGCAGGCCAGCGAGACCTACTTTCATGTCGCGCCCGATCAACTCACCTGGGGTGAGGCTAGCCTGCTGGCTGGGCTGCCGCAAGCCCCTACCGCCTACGATCCCTTCAAGCACTTCGACCTGGCGCGCGCGCGGCAGAGCCATGTGCTGGCGCGGTTGGTTGCCACTGGCGCGCTGACCCCCGCGCAGGCTGCCGCCGCCTACGCCGCGACGCCCAGCCTGCCGTGAGGCCTAGAGGTGTACGCCGTAGAGGGCAAAGAGCCAATAGGCCGAGGTCAGCCACAGTCCCAGGATGACGATGAAGAGCGCGCTGCCCGCCAGCGCCAGCAGCCAGCCCGGCGTGCGCGCCTGCCGCACCAGCAGTACTTTGGCGGTGAAGACGCCATAGATCAGCGCGCCCAGCGTCGCATGGATGAGGATGCGCGTGTCGGGTGCGTTCAGTCCCAGATCGAAGAGGCAATTGAAGGCCACCGGCAGTGTCAGCGCCATCGCGATGCGCCCCGACCAGCGGTGCATGAAGTTGTAGAAGCGCGATCCGGAGAGGTGAAACAGGCCGAACATGCCCGCTGCCGTCACCAGTTGGCCGCACGCCAGCACGACTGTTGCGCTGGCCAGCCAGGCCTTCATGTAGAATGGGTCGCTGAAGAACGGGTGATAGTCTGGGACGGGATGCGGTGTGGCGACCATGTAGCGTTCGAGCACGCCGATCGTCTCGGCGACCAGCGCGCCCAGCGCCAGCGCCGCCGTCAGCCGCAGCCGCACTGGCCCACGCCGCTCCTCGCGCACCGCATTCTGGTTGGCGGACGCCGCCTCGTCTGGTTGGCGCGCAGTCATAGTCCGCGAGCGCTGATCTGCCATAGCGCACCCTCACCTCTCTGACACCTCTCTGACGCTGGCCGACGATTCGGATGCAGCCAGCTATGATGAGGTACGCGGCGGGGTGACAGGCGTGTGACGAGGAGTCCTCACCCCAACCCTCTCCCAGAGAGAGCGGTGGCGCGCTCAATCACGGTAAGCGCTATACCAGCGCCCACGGCCCGTAGCTTCCCTCTCCCGCCTCGGCGGAGGAGGGGTTGGGGGCCTCATACCTCGTCGTCTACGGCGTGCAACTCGGCGGCGGGGCCATTGGTCTGGTGGTGCGTGCGGATGAAGGTGACGACGCGCGGCGACAGCCCGGCCCGCGCCGCCAGTTCGGCCCCGATCTCCGCGTGGCGCCAGGCGTTGTAGAACGGGCGGCGAAACCACGGACGCGGCGACCGCGCCAGCCAGTCCAGCGCGCGTGGCGCGAAGGCGCGCAGCAGCACCACCAGCGGGCGCACGACGAATGGCACGCGACCACCGCCCTTGCCGCTATCGTGCAGCAGCGCCGCCGCCAGCAGATCACCATCGGCGCAGCCGCGCTCGCGCAGCGCGTGATAGACCGTCAGGCTGTGGCGCTGATCGTTGCGTGTCATGCTGTAGAAGAGCGCGCGACCCGCGGCAGGCAGCGTGGCGTCGAGGATGGCGTGGTCGGCGGCGTCGAGCGGGCGCGCCAGCAGCGAGCGCCAGACCTGATAGACGCGGTAGCGCGCCGCCAGCAACGAATCACGTCGCGAGCGAGCGGGCGCGTCGCCAGCGGACGCCTCGGAGGGTGACGTGGAGGGCATGCTAGAGCGCATAGATGAACGCCGGATAGACGTGTCCAGCGATGCCGCCTGTGATGATCTGTGCCAGATAGGCGATCCAGTAGCCAGGGTTCAGGATGCCCAGCCCGATCAGCTCGAGGATGTAGGGAATCAGGAAGAAGATGACCAGCAGGATGCCTTCCATATAGGGCTGGAGGTCGCGGAAGCGCACCGCCGGAGCGTTGGGCAGCAGCGCGAAGAGCATGTTGTAGCCATCGAGCGGGTGCAGCGGAATGATGTTGACCACCGCCAGCACGATGTTGGTGACGGCCAGCACAAACAGAAATTGCTCGATCCGGAGCTGCCAGACGGGTTGCGCATGGCCCAGGCACGACTGCAAGAGCGAGCCTGTCGCGCCATCGCAGCGCGCGGCGAACTGCGTGAGCGTCTGGTAGCCCGGCATCAAGCGCAGAATGACCGCAAAGAGAAATCCCATCAGCAGACTGAACACAGGCCCGGCTAGCGCCACGATGAACATGCCAGCGTCTGGCCCCACTCGCAATCGCCGGGTGTCAACCTCGACGGGTTTACCCCAGCCCAGGCCCACCGGCAGCACGCCCAGCGGGATGCCAAAGGAGAGTGTGATCGCTACGATCGTGCCGATAGCGGCCATCTGGCGGCGCGGGTTGAGGCTCAGCCGACCCGCGGCCCAGGATGATCCGTCGCCCAGCAACCAGGCCATGGCGGCGTGCGCCGCTTCATGCAGGGTCACAGCGATCACGAATGCGAGGAAGGTTTCAACGACGACTAGCGTGTTCATGCGTTAGGCCTTGGCGGTCTTCGACTTCTTGGGCTTCTTCTTCTCTTTCGGCGTCGGATTCTTGCCACCCATGAAGCGCCTCCTGGTGCGATGTACAGCGCGAGCCAGCGGAGCGACCCCACTTGTCGCTGCGTGCCGCATCCCACGCCGACGAGGCCGCGCGGCCTCGCACGCGCCATTATACGAGACGCCGCCGCATGCCGTCTAGACAGTCCAGACGCAACTCCAGCCCCTCGCGCGCGGTGATCGTCTCGGGGAAGTCCGCGCGCGCCTGTCGCTCCAGCTCCATCACCGCCTGGTCGTCATAGTGTGGCTCATGGTGGAACAGGACCAGGCGGCCAACGCCTGCCTCGCGCGCCACCCGCACAGCCATCGCGGGCGTGCTGTGGCCATAGCCGCGTTTGGGCGCGGCGCCGCCGTAGTCCTGCTCGCTGTATTGCGCGTCGTGGATCAGGATGTCGGCGCTTCGCGCGAAGGCGATCAGGCGATGGTCGGCCTCAGGATTCTGGCCGCGTACCTCGACATCGGTGGCGAAGATCAGCCGCGCCCCGCCCGCCGTGAAGCGATAGACCATCGAGCCATCAACGGGATGCAGTTGGCTGAGCAGCGCGTCCACCAGCAGCGCATCGCCAGGGATGCGCGTGGCGGCGGTGATGAGCCGTGGCGCGCCCTCCGCCGGGAGCAGGATCTGGTCGCCATCGCCGAGCGAGGTCAGCGTGCGGCGCGAGGGCAGCGCGCGAAAGTCGACTGGAAAGTAGGGCGCGCGCATGTAGCCCGCCACGATGTCGTCGAAGCGCATGCCCGCGAGGTCTGGCCCGAAGAGGTGGATGTGGAAGCGGGGATCGTAGAGCGGCGCGAAGAATGGCAGACCGCAGAGGTGATCGTGGTGGGCGTGGGTCAGCAGCAGCGTGATCTCGCATGGCTGGTCGGGCTGGCTGTTGGCGCGGCGCATCAGCTCCTCGCCCAGTGCGATGGCGCCCGAACCCGCGTCAATGACGACCGTCTGGCGTCCGTAGCGCAGCTCCATGCAGGTGGTGTCGCCGCCGACGTGGCCACCGCCGACGCGCGGAGTTGCGTAGCTGCCACGCACCCCCCAGAAGCGGGCGATGAGCGCATCGGGAGCCACGCCCGCCGGGGCGCGCTGGGCGCGAGGCCGCGCCTTCGCCGCCGACGCTTTCTTCAGCGCTTGGCTGGGCGCGGGTGAGACAGGCGTCCGTGTCGGCGCCTCAACCGCGCCGCTCGCTCCCTGCTTCGCCTGCTTCGTGTGGCCCCGCGCCACGCTAGCCTGCCCGTTCGGGCGAACCCTCCATGCCATCTTCTTGCGCTCCTGGGCCGTATACTGGCCCCCTGCGACGGAGGCGCGATGCGCCGACGGCTTTCCATGCGAGCGACCGCTCTCGCGCGCGGGAGAGCGGTCGCCGAGGAAGAGACTTGTGAGATACTGTAGCACGCGCGAGCGCGCGTGTGGTGTGATTCGCGCTCCATATGCCAAACTGGATTATCACATCAGCGGCGTTGGTCTCAGCGCCCGGCTGGCGCTCGCGGGGCGCCATCCTCGCGCAGGAGCGCGTCGGCGCCCCTGCCGTCCTCCCAGTGTGAGAGGGGCAGGGGCGCGCGCATGACACGTATGACAGTGGAGGATGGCGTGGGTCAGTGAACCATCGCTGACGCTTCCGACGCCTGAGTCGGGGCGCTCTCGTCAGAGGCGCTGGCGACCGCGCTGGCGGCGGAGGCCGCCGCCGCGCGATCCTCGGCGCGATAGCGGCGATCCACCCCCGCCAGGCCAACCATGATGACCAGCCCCGACAGGAACATCAGCACGCCGCCCGCCAGCCAGATCGTGTCTACCGCGCCGAAGGTCTGACCCAGCGCCACCACATGCAAACCGCGCAGCGTCACGCCAGCCAGATAGCCCACCAGCGCGGTCCCCACCAGAATCGCCAGATTCGACGCCGGCTGGAAGATAGACATGACACGGCCCATCAGGTGATTGGGCGTCTCGCGCATCATCATCGGCCCGGCGGCAATATTCAGGGCCGCGTTGAGCACGCCCGTCACGCCGAAGAGGCCCAGCGCGACGTCGTAGTTCGTGACGCGCGACAAGACCACCACCAGCACGCCGAACAGCGCCATCGTCGTCCAGAGCGTGCGCGCCAGCCCGATGCGCTGGGCGAGGAAGCCGAACGCGATGGAGCCGACGATGGAGCCGAAGCCCATCACGCCGCCGATAAACCCATACATGGCGACGGTCGCATGCAGATTCTCGGTGGCGAAGAAGACATCGAGCGTGTTGAGCGCACTGGCGCCCAGCAGCGCCACCAGCACCGCTATCAGCAGCGTCACCAGCACCCGATTCGAGAAGTAGAAGCGCACGCCGACCAGCAGCTCGCGCCAGAAGCCGTGCGCTTCGGCGTCGCGCTCGGTCGCCTGCGCGCCCATCGCGGCGCCCTTTGGCTCGCGGATCGCCAGGATCGTCAGGAAGGAGATGGCGAACGAGGCGGCGTCTATCAGGATGGCCCACTCTGGCCCGAAGGCGGCGTAGAGTGGCGCAGCCAGCGATGGGCCGATAATCAGCGCCAGGCTGATGGACGCCTGGCTCATACCTATCGCCCGCGCTTGCAGCTCGGTGGGTACGATCTCCTGGATCAGCGCCATAGACGCCGGGCGGAAGAACTGCTCGCCGATGTTGACCAGCGCCACCACAGCGTAGATCAGCCCCAGCGCCCAGACCAGCGGCAATCGTCCGCCCGCCAGCGCTGGCAGCGGGAAGGCGCCCGTCGCCACCACCAGCGCGGCCACGATCAGCGCGCGCAGCCCATCCATCCACAGCATCATCGGGCGCTTGCGGACGCGGTCTACGAAGACGCCAGCGAAGACGCCGACCACTAGCGTCGGCGCGGCGGCGGCCATCAGCACAGCGCTGACGGCGACCGGCGCCCATGTCTGATGCGCGCCCAGACCGAGGCCGATCCAGATCACCAGCGTGGTCGTGAACATCAGGTCGCCGATGATCGAGACGGATTGGCCGAGCCAGAGGAAGGCGTAGTCGCGATTGATGAGCAGTCCCGGCTTGCGGCTCGAAGCAGCCGCGCCCGCTGTGATACTATCCATAGTGACTCTCCCTTGCAACCAGAGGCGCGCTTGAACAGGTACGTCGGTCGTGGGTGGGGAGTGCGCGTGGGAAAGCTGCAACTGTCCCACGCGCTTTTTTCGAGGTTCTGGCGAGGTCTGGCGAGGTTCCTGCTGGCCAGCACACAGGCCAGCAAGCGTGCGCGTGTCGGCGCTCGGCGGCTCAGCGCTCCTTTCCACGCAGCGCCTCGCGCACGTCTGAGCGGGCGCTCAGGACACCGCGATAGCGTAAGCGCTCGATGGCGCGATCAATCAGATCGGGCGTGACATCCGAGGCGAAGGCCAGATAGCCGGAGACATCGAGGTCGAGTCGCTGGCCAGCCGCCACCACCTGCTCCAGCTCCTGGCGCGAATAGGTCACGGCGCCTACCACCCGCACTGGGCGAGCGCGCCGCGGTTGCGCCGAAGACATGGTCGCCTCCTCCGGGCGCTCCTCATGGCGCCCCGCATGCCGTTCGTCATCGCGCTCGTCGCGCTCGTCGCGCGTGGCGAGCTGCGTGTCGTAGCCGACAATCGTCACCTGCGCCTCGCGCTCACCCTCGATGCCACGCCGCTCGCGGTAGGGCTTGAAGAGGTCGCTGGCCGCCTTGATCGTCTGCTGAAACTCGGTCGGCGTCATCCAGATGGTCTCGCCGCCCAGCGCCAGCGCGTACGACTCGAACGATTCACCTTTTTCCGGCCCGATATGCCGCAGCGCGGTGAGCAGGTTCTGCGAGAGGTTCGAGAACATCTCCGTAATGGCCCCCGCGATCTCATCCGGGTCAGAGGATTGCAGCAACTGCGGCGGCGCCTGTAGGTTGCGCGCGACCGCGCGGTAATACTTCTCCAGAATGCCGCCGCGCTCGCGCGTCTCCACCAGCCTGACCAGCCCGATGCGCTCCAACTCACGGACGTGGTAGTGGGCCTTGGGCGCCGGGATGTTCAGCTCATCGCCCACCTGGGTCGCGGTCATCGGCTGCCGCGCCAGCGACTCGAAGATGCGGATGCGCAGCGGATCGGCCACCGCGCGCAACTGCTCGACGTTCTGAAGCTGGAAGGTTTCGGCGATCTCATCCATTTGGGCTGATCTTTCAGGTGTCGCTGGTCATTCAAATTGATTTGAATGGTCAAAGTATACTGAGCAGGTGTGGGATTGTCAAGGGATTCGCGCGAGCCGTTCTGTGACCCCGCTCACAGTCTGGCGGGCTGGCAGCCAGACGAGACGGCGCCGGGAACCTTCGCCGCCCGCGCGTCGTCTCGTCACCGAGCGCTCTGCGCGCTAGCGTGACGACGACGTGACGGTGACAGGCGATGGCATGAGGAGATGGGTAGCATGAAGGCATATGTTCATTCACTGTGGCGGCGCGCTGGCGGGCGCGCGGCGCTGCTGAGCGTGGCGCTGTGTGGGATGGCGCTGCTGGCGGGCTGCGGAGCGGCGACCAACGCGGGGCTATCGGCTGGGCCAGCGGCGCCCAACTCGCAGCACTCGCCCGTGTATGGCCCGGCACAGCCCAGCAACTCCAACGCGTCGGGCGCGGGAGTCTCGACCGCGGCGAATGGCTCCAGTGGTTCGGGGACGACGGCAGATCAGCTCAGCCCGCAATATCTGATCAAATCGCTCAACGTTGGCATGGCCGTCAAGGACACGCGCGCCACCGCCGATGACCTGTCATCGTGGATCGCGGCGACCGATCCCAAGGCGCAGTCGGCGGGCGCAACCTACTCTCAGGACGCCGACCAGTATGCCGTGTCGCTCAATTTCCAGGTCGAAGCGAGCATCTATCCGCAAATCAAGAGCTACCTCGCCGGCTATGCCGACCACCACAAGGGCAAGCTGCTCAATCTACAAGAATCCGTGCAGGATGTCACTGGAGCCTACGTTGACGCGCAGTCGCGACTGGCCAATCTGCGCGCTGAGCAGGGCCGCCTCCAGACGTTGATGAGCCAGGCGAAGTCCATCTCCGACATCCTGACCATCGAGCAGCGGCTGACCGATGTGGAGGGGCAGATCGAGCAGCTCGAAGCCCAGCTCAACCAGCTCAACGGGCAGACGACCTTCTACACCATCCAGATTCAGTTGACGCCGCTCTCCACCTACGTGCCGCCGATCACGCAGCCGTGGAACCCAGGCGTCATCTTCCATGAGGCGCTCTCGTCGGCGCAGGCGTTCGGCGAGGGGCTGCTGACCCTGGCCATCTGGCTGGGAGTTTATGCCGTCTATATCATCCCGTTCGGCGTCATCGTCTGGCTGATCGTCCGCTTCTGGCGGCGGCGCAACGCGCCCGCGGCGGCTCCGGCGGCGGCTGGCGCCGTGCAGCCACCCACGCCCGGCGCCTGATCGCCCTGGCTGGGCTGGCGCGCCTGTCCTCGCCACAGATGCTCGCCTGTGGTTCTTCCTCCGCTCGCAGGGGAGGGAGCCAGAGGGAGAGGTTGCGCGACCACGTTGCGCCGCTACGTATCGTTCTGCTTGCTCTGCTGGATGCGCTGGATCGCCTTGGCGACGATCTCGCGGGTCCGCGGGTCGCGCTCCCGTAGGGCTTCGAGGGCGGGAAGCGCACGGCGGTCGCGCAGTTGGCCCAGGGCGGTCGCGGCGTCATAGCGCACGCTCGCGTCGGCGTCTTCGAGCGCTGCGATCAGCGGCGCCACCGCGCGGCGGTCGCGCAGGTTGCCCAGCGCCTCGGCGGCGCTGGCTCGCACGCCAGAGTCCTCATCGGCCAGCGCAGGCGCCAGGTGTGCGAGCGCCTGTCGGTCGCCCAGCAGTCCCAGCGCCTCGGCGGCGGCTGCGCGAATGTCGGCATCCGCTGCGCGCAGGTGGGCCAGCAGCGGCGGGAGCGCGCGGGAGTCACCCAGCAGCCCCAAGCCCTTGAGCGCTTTGGCGCGCACGCTGGCATCATCGTCATCGAGCGCGGCCAGCAGCGGCTCCAGAGCGCGCACGTCACCCAGCAGTCCTAGTCCCTTAGCGGCTGCCCAACGCAGGTTCCAGCGTTCGCTCTGGAGCGCCTCCAGCAGTGGCTCCAGAGCGCGCAGGTCACGCATACGGCCAAGCGCCCAGGCGGCCGCCTCGGCCACCGACTCGCCGCAGACATTCCTACCTGTGTCCGTCCGGAGCGCCGCGACGAGGTCAGGCAGCGCCACCTCGGCGCGCAGTTCGCCCAGCGCGCTGGCGGCTGAGTAGCGCACGTCGCCGTCGTCGTGCCGCAGCGCCGCGCGCAGCAGAGCGATGGCCCGTTCCGTGGGCATCAGGCCGACCGCCGCGTAAAGCCCGATCGCCGCAACCGCCGGACGTGTGACCTGCGCGCTCGGATCGGCGAGCGCCGCCACAAGCGGCTCGACCGCGCGCGGGTCGCGCACGGCGGCCAGCGCGCTGATGGCGCGCCAGCGTGTCTCCCAAAGGTTGGCCCGGCTCGTTGCGATGAGCGCGGGTACCGCCGCAGCGCCAAGACGGCGCAGCCCCATCTCCGCGGCATAGCTGATCGCCGCATTTGAATCCGCGAGCGCACGAGCGAGTGGCCGCGCCGCCTGCGGATCCCCGAGCAGTCCCAGCGCCTCGGCGGCGGCCGCGCGTACCTCCCAGGGCGCATCGTGATCGCGCAGCGTGCGCGCCAGGCGAGTGAGGTCCTCAGGCTCGCCGCCCTCGCCCGACGCGCCGACTGAGAGCGCCCCGACCCGACGCAGCGCGGCTGCCAACTGCGTCGCCAGCGCTGCGTTCTGCCGCCGGAGGCGAGCGTTCTCGGCTCGCAGCGCAGCCTCGTTCAGGTGGTCCGGCATCTCCCGCTCACCTCGGTCACCCAGATGGGAGGCGGCTCCCCAGCAGGCCGCCCCGTGACCCTGGGCGGATTGACAAAGGTTCTGGCCTGACCGAAAGGTCGGATCAATCAGGTATGCCGACGTTGCTAGCGCGGCTGGCGCAGCAGCTCTTCGGCCTCGTTCAGCCGCTCGGCGGTGATGCCCAGCGGATCGAGC
>JAICVT010000166.1 GCA_025935235.1 Ktedonobacterales bacterium
GCCAGCTCCTCCAGCCAATCGGGCGCGATAATCTCGGTATCGTTGTTGAGGAAGAGCAGCAGGCTCCCGCTGGCCCGCGCGGCGCCCAGATTGTTGGCGCGCGAGTAGTTGAACGCGCCGGTGTATTCCACGAATATCAGCCGATTGCGCAGCTCCGGGCGCTGCGTGAGCGCGTCGTAATAGGCCAGCGTCACAGGCTCGACGCTGCCGGTATCCACCAGGATGATCTCGTAGTCGTCGTAGCGGGTCAGCGCCAGCAGCGACTCGATGCACTGCTCCAGCAGCTTACGTTTGTCTTTGGTTGGGATGATGATCGAGACGCGCTCCGGCGTCACTGGCCATGTCACGCGCAGCCGCCCGTCATCCGTGGTCGCCGCCTGCCCATCGGCGATGCCAGCGCGGCGCAGGTGATCGGCGACGGCCTGGAGCTGCCGCGCGAAGACGTACGGCTTGGCGGCCACATCGCCTGCGGCGGAGGCGGGCGCCTTGCGCCAGTGGTAGAGCGGCTGCGCGATGTGGTGGATGCGCTGGCTGCGCTCAGTGGCCTTCAGCAGCAGATCCCAGTCCTGTGCGCCGTCGAACGCGGCATCGCAGCCGCCGATCTGCTGATAGAGCGAGCGGCGCAGCGCGGGGTGAGTCAGGTAGTTGACGCACAGCAGCAGCTCGGGCGACCAGTCGGGCTTGAAGAATGGCTCCTCGCGCCGCGATCCATCGGCGGCCAGCTTATCCTCGTCGAAGTAGATGATGTCGAGCGTTGGGTCGGCGTGCAGCGCGCTGGCCACCTCGAAGAGCGTGTGTGGCTCGATGGTGTCGTCGTGGTCGAAGAGCAGCACGAATTCGCCTGTCGCCAGCTCCGCCGCCGCGTTGGTGTTGCCCGCGATGCCCAGGTTGCGCTCCAGCCGCCGCGTCCTGATGCGCGGGTCGCGCCGCGCGTAGAGCGCGATCAGCTCGGCGACATCGGCCCGCGAGCTGCCGTCCACCAGGCACAGCTCCCAGTGCGGATAGCTCTGCGCCATCACCGACTCGATGGCGTCGCGCAGGGCGTGGACCGGCGGATCGTAGACCGGCATGAGCAGGCTGATCGTCGGATGCGTCATCCAGCGCGCCATCTCGCGCTGGCGCAGAGCCAACTCGGCGCGCGAGGGCGTCGCGTCGCGCAGCCACTCGTCGTAGGGCATGCTGGCGTGGGCGGCGGCGCGGGCGGCCACCACGGCGAAGGGAAGCCCAGTCTCCTCAGCGGTTGTGGCGTCGGCGGCTGGTGTGGCGCCGCTGGCCGCCCGCTGCCCGCGGAGGGCGCGCGAGGCGCGGCGATAGAGGCTGCGGCGCCGGCTGCCCTCCGGCAGCAGCAAATCGGCTGAGTGGATGGCCCCGCGCGCGAGCTTATAGCTCAGCCGCGCATCCTGGATCTGCTGGGCGTAGGCGAGCTGGCTCAGCAGGGTCGAGGCGCGGGCCAGATCGGCGCGCAGGCTAGCATTCTCGACACTCAGCGCGATCAGCTCGCGGCGCTGGGCCTGCGCCTGCGCACTGGCGTTGGCGGCATCGAAGGCCTGCCGCAGCAGCGACCAGAACGGCTCCTGCTCCAGGATGACGACCTGCGGCGCGGCGGCTGGCTCCGGCGCGCTGGCGTGGCCATCCGCCTGCCCGCTGGCCTGCTCGCCGTCGCGCGCGGTGTTGACCAGCGCCCGCAGCGCGCGGTTCTCGCGCCGCAGCCGCCACAGCGCGCGCTCCAGCGGGATGATGGCGCGCGCCGCGGGGTCGCTGGTCTTGCGGAAGCGCATCGCCCACGGCGTCAGGAACGAGGCGTCGAACTCGACGTCGTGCCAGAAGCCTTGCGCCGCGAAGAGGCTGGCCCAGTTCTCCGGCGGCTGCACGCTGAAGTGTGTCGCCTCGCTGTAGTCGTCGGGCGTGGAGGAGAAGAGGATGTCGTCGGCGGCGTCGCAGAGGTTCTGGAGCGCCGTGGGCAGGTTCTCGGCGCGCAGATGCTCCAGTGTCTCGATGCAGATCACCAGATCATAGCGGCGCGGCGGCTGTGGCTGGGTCAGGTCGCCGACCCAGCAGTATGGCTTAATCTCCTCGGCGACCTGCGCGATGGCGTACTCCGAGATGTCCATGCCGTAGGCCTCGACGCCGCGCTGGCGCAGCGCCTCCACCAGGAAGCCCATCGCGCAGCCCGCATCCAGCACGGAGGCGGGGTTGATCTCGCGCACGATCGCGTCGGCGATGCGGGCGAAGAAGGTCAGCCAGTGCGCGTTGCGCTCGTAGGGAACGCCGCAGCCCACCCGATAATACGTCTCGTCGTAGGGGTGAGTGGAATTGGTGGGATCGGCGCGCTGGTTGATGCTCATGTGGCGCTCGCTCTTTCTGACGCATGCGCGGCGTATGTGCCGCATGTGGCGCGTATGGAACAGCTAGAGTTCACTCGCAACAGTCATGCCGAGCCGTGTAGCAGGCCCGCGCCTGTCAGGCGCCAGGCGTCTTGGGATACAATGCGGAAACGCGCTTCACACCAGACTGTAGAGCGCGCGAGCCTGTCTGTCAGTACCGAGAAGGATGAGAGTTCGATGGCACGCATCCCCACCGCGCCGATCAAGGGCGCGCGCGACTTTTTGCCGCGCGACCTGGCGCCTCGCAACCGCGTCTTCCAGCTCATGCGCGAGACGTTTGAGCGCTATGGCTACGAGCCACTGGAGACGCCCGCCATCGAGCATTCGAGCGTGCTGGAGGGCAAGTACGGTGAGGAGGGCGAGCGCCTGCTCTTTCGCGTCCTGAAGAACGGGCGCGATCTCGAATCCGCCGCTGGCGAGCTGCTGGGGCGCGGCGCGGAGGCCGACCGCTCAGCGGGGGCGCTGGCCCGCGCGCTCTCGGAGTCGGCGCTGCGCTACGACCTGACCGTGCCGCTGGCGCGTGTCATCGCCGCGCGCCAGAACGAGATCGTGATGCCATTCCGCCGCTACCAGATGCAGCCGGTCTGGCGCGGCGACCGCCCGCAGCGTGGCCGCTATCGCGAGTTCTTCCAGTGCGATGTGGACTGTGTGGGCAGCCGCGCGATGACGGTGGACGCCGAGATGGTCGCCATCCACTACGAGGTCTACTCGCGGCTGGGCTTCCAGACCTTCGTCACGCAGGTCAGCCACCGCGGCCTGCTCGACGCGCTGATGGAGTCGTGCGGGGTCGCGCCCGAGCTGCGCACCCCCGCCCGCACCCAGATCGACAAGTTCGACAAGATCGGCGCGGATGGCGTGCGCGCGGAGCTGCTGCGCGTCGGGCTGAGCGAGCGCGTCACCGATGCGCTGCTCGACACGCTGAGCGTCAGCGGCGCGCCGCTCGACATCCTGGAGACGCTCGCGCCGCGTCTGCGTGGCACGGAGCAGGGCGAGACTAGCATGCGCGAGCTGCGCGAGGTCTTCGGCTTCATCCGCGAGCTGGGCGTGCCGCAGGAGCGCTATGAGCTGCGCCTCTCGATGGTGCGCGGCTCCGACTACTACACCGGCACGATCTACGAGACGGTGCTGCCCGGCTCTGGCCTCGGCACGCTCGGCGCTGGCGGGCGCTATGACAAACTGGTCGGCATGTTCCTGGGGCGCGACATCCCCGCCGTCGGCATCTCATTTGGCATCGAGCGGATGCTGGTGGCGATGGCCGACGCGGGCCTGCTGCTCGGGGATGTCATCACCACGACCCAGGCGCTGGTGACGCTCTTCGACGCCGCCACCACGCCTGCTTCGATCGCGCTGGCGCAGGCGTTGCGCGCGGCTGGCGTGCGGACGGAGGTCTATCCGGAGCCGAAGGGGCTGGGGCCGCAACTGGCGTTCGGCTCGAACAAAGGCATCCCGCTGGCGTTCATCATCGGGCCAGATGAGGCGGCGCGCGGCGAGGTCAAGCTGCGCGACCTCCGCACGCGCCAGGAGGTCAGCGTCCCACAGGCCGCGGCGCCCGCCGAGGCGCTGACGCGGCTCGAGTAGAAGCAAGTAAGGGGAGGTGATGGCGCAGGGCAAGGAAGCTCCATTGATAGCGGCGGATCAGCAGCCGCGCGACCGCAGCGTCCGATGGCTGGCGCTGGCGGCGTTCGGCTGGGCCGTCATCTTCGCCGCGCTGAGCTTCTTCTGGGCGGCAGGCGGCAAGACTGGCCTGCATCCGCTGGAGCAGGCAGGAGGCTCCGGCGGGATATGGGTCGCGGCCAATCTGCTCGCTGGCCTGCTGAAGCTCTGCCTGGGCGTCGGCGCGCTCGCGATGGTTGGCGCGTGGCTCCCGCGCGCGCTGCGCCGACCGCTGCGCATCATGATCTGGCTGGCTGGCGTCGGCATGCTGCTGTATGGCATCCTGGGCCTTGGCTCCGACATCCTGCATATCACCGGCGCCATCGGCGCCGATGCCGCGACGCGCCACTGGTTTCTGATCTATCTCGTGCTGTGGGATCCGTGGTGGATGCTGGGCGGCGCGCTCTTCAGCACGCTGGCATGGCGCACGCACCCGTCGCGACGCTAACCCTGCCCTAGCCAGACGTGATCATACACCTGCCAGTCGGTGTCGCTGGTGACGGCGAGCCGATAGATGGCCACGCCAGCGAAGGGGCGCGTGTCGGAGGCGCTGTTCAGACCCGCCGCCACGCCCGCCAGCCCGCTGGCCATGTTCTCGGCGGTGTCGTGGAAATAGAGCGTGTCGCCGCTGTAGGTCGGCACGCCGATCAGCAGCTCCGGCGGATGCTTGGCCGCGCTGACCGCTTCGAGGATGTGCTTGGTCTCCTGCTGCACATAGATCTGATAGGCGCCAGCGGTGGGCATGCCAGTGTCATAGGTCATGACCGCCATCTGATCAACATGCGCCGCGACTGCTGCGGTGTAGTACGAGGTCCACTGGCCCGCGTGTCCGGTGCGATAGAGCAGATCGGCGATATGCGCGTTGGGCGCCCACTTCTGCGCCGAGACGGAGAGGACGGCGCCAGCGGGCAGGTCGGCGCGCGTCTCGATCAGCAGATCGAGGAAGTGGGCGTTGTTGTTGGTGATCGGCTCGATGTCGTAGTGGACGCCGTCGAAGCCCTCGACGTTGACGAAGCGCATAGCGGTGGCGACGATATTCAGGCGGGTGGTGGCGTCGGACAGATTGACGACCTCATCGCTGGGCGCGCCGCTGGCCGCTTCGAGCTGGCCGATCCACGCCAGCACCTTCACGCCGGGCAGTCGCGCGTGCAGCGCCCGCGCCAGATCAGGCGCCCAGACGGCCAGGTTCTCGGCGATGTCACCATTGCTATCCATCGGGCCGACATGCGCGAAGACATAGGTGATCTGCTCGCGCTTCAACTGCGCGGCCAGCGCGTCATACTGGTCGCTGGTGTGAAATTCTCCGGCCCAGGCATGCTCCAGCCAGACGGCGTTATGTCCGGTGTTGAAGTGCGCGGCGGGATAGTCGGTGACCGTGGCGGTCAGGCGGTGGTAGGCGTAGACGGAGCCGACGCTGACGACCAGCGCCATCGCCAGCAGCAGGGCGACCAGCGCCCGCGCCAGCCGCGCGCGCCTCGCCCGCGCCAGGGCTGGCAGGCGCAGCCGAGGCAGGGCGCTCGTGTGTCGCGCATCCGATGCCATCCGCGCCATCCTTCTCCCTCCATGGGTCCTGCCTGGCTCTCAGCGATACTCGCTGGTTCTTGTGTGCCCCTGTTACTCCTTAGACGCTGCTGGCGTCAGGAGATGATTGGCGATGGCCCGATGAACCCTGGGTAGCGCCGCTAGCGACGCGCCCGCGCATGCGCATCGAGCGCCTCGTTGGCCAGCCGGTCGGCCGCCGCATTCTTCGCGCGCAGCACGTGGGTGAACGTGACTGCTGGCAACGCCGATGCCAGTTCACGCGCCTCGCGCCAGAGGTCCTTGAGCGGCCCATCGTTGACCTTGTAGCGGCCCGTCATCTGGTTGACGACCAGCTCACTATCCATATAGACCATGACGCGCCGGGGGTGAAACAGCTCGACGGTCTTCAGCCCCAGAATCAGTGCGCGATACTCAGCCTGGTTGTTCGTGATGACGCCGAGATACTGCTTACCGAAGGCGATCATCTCGCCCGTCGGCGACTCGACGACCACGCCCGCCGCCGCATGCCCCGGATTGCCGCGCGAGGCGCCATCCGTGCGCAGGATCAGCTCCGCGATCTCAGCGAACTCAGCATCTTCAGCGCCCTCGTTGGGCTGCGCATCATCCATCGTCAATCGCGCCTCCTCCTGACGCTCCCGCCGCCGTCCGTTTCACGCGAAACGCCGCCCACGCATTGTACCGCGCTGGCTGCGCGCCCGCGCGAACCGCCATCCAGGCGGCCCATGCCAGGCGAACCCGCAGCCAGGCGGACAAACGTGCCGCGTTTGACGCTCGCGCGAGCCGGGTGATATAGTGTGAGTGTCTGGGCAGACTGAAGCCCGGACGCGCATCCCGTATAGGTCTGGGGATATGGCCCAGACGTTCCTACCAGGCGACCTTAAATCGCCCGACTACGAGATGAAGAGCATCTAGGGTTCCGCTCCGGCAGTGTGTCCGGCAACGCATGTCGCGTGTTGTCACGTCATGCTGCGGTGGTCTGGTCCAAGCGATGCTGGCGCGCGAGAGCTGTCTTCGCCGCGATCGCACGAGATCACAGGCGGGACACGCGCGTTACACCACGGGGACAAAAGCCCGGATGGTAGGTTCACTCCGATTCGTGAGGATTCGTGAGCGCCTACCACCGGGCTATCGGTTTTTCTGGGGGTAGAGGCGGCCGAATCCTCCCGGTCTTCTCGATGCTGGCGGGTGATCGGTTGAGGGAGCCTGGCGCAGTCATTATTCATCCTGTGCGCCAGGAGAAACGCGCCGCACATGCGCCACGCATGGGTTGTGATCGGCCCTGCGGGCGGGCAGCGCGCCTGACGCGCCATCGGCGAATCGTCTTGCGCATCGTCTACGCTGTCATCTCACAGGTAGCGACGCGACGCCTCTGGGGAGCGTCCTACCCAAAAGGAGCGCCTGCATCATGTCGATCCTCTCCTCTGACAGCCCAGCAACCACCAAGCTCGACACCGGGTTTGAGTCCACTGGCATCGAACGCGTCGAGGAGCATGACCGCGGCCATACGCAGCTGACCGATACCATGTGGCTCTGGTGGTCGGCGAATTCGGTCGTCGCGACCGTCGCGCTCGGAACACTCAGCGCCTTCTTTGGGCTGGGCTTCTGGGGTACACTGGCTGTTATCGTCGTCTTCAACCTGCTCGGCGCGCTGCCGGTCGCGTTCCTGAGCACCCTCGGCCCCAAGACGGGCCTGGCGCAGATGCCGCTCTCGCGGTTCGCGTTTGGCTTGCAGGGCGCCAAGCTTCCGGCCATCTTCAACGCCATCGCCTGCCTTGGCTGGAGCGCCGTCAACGCCATCATCGGGGCGGGCCTGCTGGTCGCGTGGAGCGGTGGCGCAATCCCACAGTGGCTGGCGCTGTTGATCCTGGCCACGCTGACCACAGTGGTGAGCGTCTTCGGCTATTTCATCGTGCACCGCTACGAGCGGTTCGCCTGGATCCCGATGTTCATCCTGTTCGGCTTTGTCTTCTTCGTCGCGGCGCCGCATTTCAACATCGCGATTCCGGCCTCGGTGACGGGTCTGGCGCTGTTCGCCAGTGTGGCGACCTTCGGCGGCGCGGTCTTTGGCTATGCCGTCGGCTGGACCTCCTATGCCGCTGACTACACTCGCCGCCAACCGCACTCCACGCCAGCCGGCAAAGTCTTCACCTATGCGCTGCTGGGCGTGACGGTGCCCTGCGTCATCCTGGAGACGCTGGGCGCGCTGCTGGCCACTACCGTCAAGGAGCTGCCCAGTAGCACGGGTACACTGATCTCCGAGAACATCGGCACGGGCGTGATCGCCAGCATCGTCATCCTGCTGCTGGCCTTCAGCACCATCGCCAACAACGTGCCGAACGACTACAGCTTTGCGCTCTCGCTCCAGGTGCTGGGTGTGAAGATTCCGCGCTGGATTCTGACGATCGTTGGCGCGGTGCTCTACATTCTGATCGCGTTCGCCATCCAGGCCAACTTCAACCTGAACCTGGAAGGCTTCCTGCTGCTGATCGCGTACTGGCTGGGCAGCTATGCCATCATCAGCTTCATCGAGCATCGCTTCCGCAACGGAAACTATCCCGTGCAGGACTACACCGACGGCTCGAAGCTGCCGCCAGGTATCGCGGCGGTCGCGGCGATGATCGTGGGTCTGGCGGTTGCGGCGCTCGGCGTGAACCAGGCGGCGGTGATCGGCTTCGAGGGGCCGCTCTCGCACCTGCTGGCTGACGCCGACATCGGCTTCCCGCTGGCCGTCATCGCCAGTGGTATCCTGTACTACATCCTGCGCAAGTGGGAGATGGCGCGCTCCGGGCGCTAGTTCCTGGCCGTCAGCCAGCGCGACGCCGCACAGTGATCGCGCTGGCTGACGACACACGCGAGGCCATCGCCCCCGATGCGGAGCGGTGGCCTCGTCGTATGCGCGGCGATCCGGCGGTTGAAACCGCGGCTGAAGGGCCTGGCAGCCCACAACGTCCGCCTGCGCGGACGCGGGATAAGGCGCGGTTTCAACCGCTGGCCGCTGTAATTGTTCGGTACGCCAGCGAGAGAGCAGAAAGGGTCGAGTTCGATGGATGAGTTCATGCGCGTGGCCTATGAGGAGGCGTTGCAGGGGCAGCGCGAGGGCGGGATCCCGATTGGCTCGGCGCTGGTGATTGATGGGCGCGTCGTGGGGCGCGGCCACAATCGGCGTGTGCAGCAGGGCAGCGCCATCCTGCACGCCGAGATGGATTGCCTGGAGAACGCGGGCCGCCTGACAGCAGCCGACTATCGCCGCGCGACGCTCTATTCGACGCTCTCGCCGTGCGATATGTGCAGCGGCGCCTCGCTGCTCTACCAGATTCCAAAGATCATCGTCGGCGAGCATCAGACCTTTCAGGGGCCGGAGGAGTATGTGCGCTCGCGCGGAGTCGAGCTGGTGATCCTCGACGACCCCGACTGCATCACGCTGATGCGCGAGTTCATCGCCGCCAACCCGACGCTGTGGAACGAGGATATTGGGGTATAGAGGTGGCTAGGGGTCGCGGCTAGGGGTCGCGGCCTTGAAAGGCCGACGCACGGCGTGACGGGGCACAAATGACCGCGTGCGCCGCTGCAGGCAGGCGCTCTGATTCGGCTTTCAAGCCGCCACCGCGTACTCCGGCCTTTCAAGGCCGAGAGCGCCAGGCCGCTCTCCGATTCGACTCAGTTCGGCGCGCCCGCCCACTGGTCGGTGTCGAGCAGGATGGTGACGGGGCCGTCGTTGGTCAGCTCGACCTGCATGTCGGCGCCAAAGCGCCCGCCCTGCGTGGGAATGCCGTGGGCGCGCAGCTCTTCCATGAAGCGCGTAACCAGCGGCTCGGCGATGGCGGGCGCGGC
>JAICVT010000449.1 GCA_025935235.1 Ktedonobacterales bacterium
CCGTTCGCCGTGCGGGCTATGAGGCGGAACTGGCCGCCTGGGAGCGCAACGCCGCGCCGCTGGCCGCCGCCCTCAACAGCATCAAGGGGCAGGTCAATACCCTCAGCCGCAAGCGTGGCTGGCCCTCCGCGCTGGACGCGGCGCTGTTCGATGCGCGCATAGACCGCGCCACGCTCGACGCCATGCTCGCCGCAGCCCGCGAGTCGTTCCCCGACTGGCGGCGCTATCTGCGCGCCAAGGCGCAGGCGCTGGGGCTGGATCGGCTGGCGTGGTATGACCTCTTCGCGCCGGTCGGCGGCAGCGGTCGCCCGTGGACCTTCGCCGAGGGGCAGGCGTTCGTGGTGAAGCGTTTCGGCGCCTACTCGCCGCGCCTGAGCGCCTTCGCCGCCCGCGCCTTCGACCAGCGCTGGATAGACGCCGAGCCGCGCGCTGGCAAGGAAGATGGCGCCTTCTGCATGCCGCTCTGGCGCGATGAGTCGCGCGTGCTGGCCAACTTCAAGCCGTCGTTCGACGGCGTCAGCACCATCGCCCATGAGCTGGGGCATGGCTATCACAACCTGCTGATCTCTGCGCGCCCCATGTTGCAGCGCGAAACGCCGATGACGCTGGCCGAAACCGCCAGCATCTTCTGTGAGACCATCATCCAGCACGCCGCGCTGGCCGAAGCGCAGCCCGCCGAGCAGATCGAGCTACTCGAAGCATCACTTCAGGGGCAGTGTCAGGTGGTAGTGGACATCACCAGCCGCTTCCTCTTCGAGCAGGCGGTTTTCGAGCGGCGGCGCGAGCGTGAGCTATCCATTCAGGAGTTCTGCGAGCTGATGCTTCAGGCGCAGCTCGACACCTATGGCGACGGGCTAGACGCCGCCGCGCTGCATCCTTTTATGTGGGCCGTCAAGTCGCACTACTACAGCCCCAGCCGCTCCTTCTATAACTTCCCATACATGTTCGGGCTGCTGTTCGGGCTGGGACTGTACGCGCGCTACCAGCAGGACCCCGACGGATTCCGCGAGCGCTACGACGACCTGCTGGCCTCGACCGGACTGGGCGACGCCGCCACGCTCGCCGCGCGCTTCGGCATTGACACCCGCTCGGTAGAGTTCTGGCGCGCCAGCCTGGATGTCATCCGCGCCGACATCGCACGCTTCGAGTCGCTGGCCAGCGCCGTCTAGCGGCTTCGCTCACGATCGGCTCACGCCGCATCCTTCCGCGCGCCACGCTTGACGCCTGGCTCGCGCCGATGTTATACTCTCTGGGCAGCCCACGACGAGTTCGCTCCTCATCAGCGCGCACGACGGGCCTCTAGCTCAACTGGCAGAGCAGCTGACTCTTAATCAGCCGGTTCAGGGTTCGACTCCCTGGGGGCTCACCAGCCATCTACATCTACGGCGCCAACGCGGGCCGCTCCGAACGGAGCGGCCCGCGTTGTGATTGCTGGCGTGATTGCTGGCTTTCTCCGCGGCTATATCACGCTCTGGCGCCCTCGGCCATGCTATGCTATCGCCATCGGCGCCTCCATCAATGCGACGTGGCGCAAGGAGGGCTTGACCCATGAGCGAATATCAGCGCTACGAGTTTATGACCGCTGATCGCCCGCTGACGCATGAGCAGTTGCGCGAGGTGAACCGGTTATCGAGCCACATCCAAGCCTCCTCGACGCATGCGCTGATCGAATATCACTGGGGCGACTTCAAGCACGACCCCATCGAGGTCCTGTATTCCTATTTCGATGGCTTCCTCTACTGGGCCAACTGGGGCGCCCACCAGCTTGCCTTTCGCTTCCCACACGGCGCGCTGCCACCCAATCTCCTCGCGAACTACAACGACCTGGACGACCACCTGGAGTTCACCCAGCGCCCCGATTTCGATCTGCTCGACATCCATGTGCGTGACGAAGAGCCGCCAGACGAATGGATTGACTATGAGCTGGCCCCGCTCATGCCGATCCGCGATGAGCTAATGGATGGCGACCTGCGCGCGCTCTACATCGTCTGGCTGGCCGCGATGGCCGTCATGGGCAGCTACGATCAGGAGGAGCAGTACGACATCGGCGCGCCGCCAACGCCGCCCGGCCTCGGCAAGCTGACAGGCGCCCAGGAGGCGCTTGCGGAGTTGCTGCAAGTCCCTGCGGAGATGATCATAGCAGCCGCGCGGCACAGCGCCCCTGCCAAGCCCATCACCACCGATGATGCCACCCGCTGGCTGCCGCTGCTGCCTGCCGAGCGCCGCGACGACTACCTGCGGCGGCTGGCGCGCAATGAGCCAGGGCTGAGCCGCCAACTGGTCACCGAGCTACGCGCGCTGCGCCCCGGCCAGGGGGTCGGCGATGAGCCAGCGGCCGAGCATCCGACCTACGCCTCCCTGCTGCCTGAGGGCCGTGAGATCGCGGCGCGATGGGAGGTCGAACAACGCGAGTGCCAGCGCCAGCAACGCGAACAGCATGTGCGTCACGTCCACGAGCACGCCGACGACTACTGGCGGCGCGCGACCGAAGCCGCCGAGCGCGGCTCTGGCCCTGGCTACGACGAGGCCACCAACCTGCTGATCGAGCTGCGCGAGGTGGCGCGCCACTTCGACGAGGCGGCGGCCTTTGAGGCGCGCTTCCAGGCGTGGGTCGCGCCACACTTGCGCCGCCCAGCGTTTGTCAAGCGTCTCCAGGCGCAGCGCTTCGCGACTCCCACCGCATAGCGCCGGACCGACGCGACTTCAGGCGGCAAGCTTCAGCTGGAGCTCACCGCGCGGCGCGCTGAATCCATTCCGGCTGCGCACGAACGCGGCAGCGGACAACCAGACGCCCGGTTGGCAGGACTGCTCCTGCTGGCCGGGCGTCTCGGCGCCACCTGGCGCCTGCTCATACCCCGCACACTATGGCGGCGAGCGTCGCGTCCCGTCATCGGAAAGAGTAGACGTCACGCGGCGCCCACGACCACAGCCTACCGTACCCAGGTATGAGCTTCAACGACTCGCCGTGCTCAACCGCTCATCGGCAGCGCGTCACTCCAATCGCGTCACTGCCAGCTCGTTGGCGTCGGGCAAGAGCCAGCCGCCTGCACAAAGGTCTTGTTGTTGTTGGCGTTGTCGAGCGCGTTCTTCAACGCTTCCTGGTATGCGCGGTCCGGATTGCCGCTGAGCGTGATCGGGTTCACGCCGAGATCCGTGTTGGCCTCGCCCATGACATCGGAAACAGTAGCGAAGCCAGCGGCATCCGCGCTCGTGGCGCCTGGCGCATAGATCAGGGCGTTCCCGCTCAC
>JAICVT010000259.1 GCA_025935235.1 Ktedonobacterales bacterium
CATCCATCTTCGCCGCGTAGCACAGGGACAAGGATCGCACACCTATGACGATGCCATCACCGCTGCCCGACCAGTCGCCGCATCCGGCGCTCTTTCCGCCGCCCGACGCCGCCATCGCTACGCTCGGCCTGACACGCGCCTTCGGCGAGAAGCGCGCCGTGGATGGCCTGACGCTGGTGGTGCGGCGCGGCGAGTTCTTCGGCTTCCTGGGGCGCAACGGCGCGGGCAAGTCCACCACTATCAAGATGTTGGTGGGGCTGCTGCGTCCGACATCGGGCGTGGCCTACGTCGGCGGCGTCAACGTCTGGACCGATCCGCTGCGCGCGAAGGCGGTGATGGGCGTGCTACCCGAGCAGCTCAACCTGTACGAGCGCCTCTCGGGCCGCGAACTGGTCGAGTTCGCAGGCGCGATGTACGACATCCCACGGACTGAGGCGCGGCGCCGCGCGGGCGCCCTGCTCGACGCCCTGCTGCTGGACTCCGACGCCGACAAGCTGGTGGTGGATTACTCGGTCGGCATGCGCAAGAAAGTGGCGCTGGCCGCCGCGCTGATCCACCGTCCGCAGGCGCTCTTCCTCGATGAGCCGTTCGAGGGGGTTGATCCGGTTAGCTCGCGCGTCATCCGTGACATCCTGCGCGATTTGACTGGTACGGGGGTGACGATCTTCTTCAGCTCACACATCATGGAGGTCGTGGAGAAGCTCTGCACCCGCGTCGGCGTGATCGAGCAGGGGCGACTGGTCGCCGAAGGCACGCTGGCCGAGCTGCGGCAGCGGGCGGGTGGCGGCAGCGACGCCGCGCTCGACGACGTTTTCCTGCAATTGGTGGGAGCGGCGCCGCGCGAAGGGAGCCTGGAATGGCTGAAGTAGCCACCACACAGGCCGGGCAGGCAGGCGCGCTGCCAGACCGCGAGGCGCCCGTGCGACTCTCAGAGTGGACGCTGCGCCCGCGCCAGCTCGGCGCGCTGCTGATGGTGCGCTGGAAGCTGAGCGTGCGCATGTATCGTCGCAGCGTCTCAGCGCTGATCGGGCTGGCGGCGCTGACCTTCTTCACGCTGGGCTTCGCAGCGGTGGCGGGCTTCCTCACCGCGCTGGGCTACACCAATCTGCCCGTGCGCGCCGGGTCGCAGGTGCTGTTCGCCGCGCTGGGCCTGCTCTACATCGCCTGGGCGGCGCTGCCCGTGCTGCAATATTCCGTCAACGAGGGGCTGGATGTCAGCAAGCTGCATGCGTATCCCGTCACGCGGGCGGAGCGCATGGTGGCGCTGACCCTCTCGACGTTCTTCGATCCGGCGACGGTCATCATTCTGGCGATCTTCGCGGCGGTCGTGGTGGGCTGGCACGCCAGCGCGCTGGCGCTCGTCATCACGGTGGCGACGCTGGCCCTGCTCTATGTGCATGTGGTGGGCCTGAGCCAGTGTACGCTGGCGGTGCTGGTGGGACTACTGCGCAGCCGCCGCTATCGCGACCTTTCGGTGATCGTCTTCGCACTGATGAGCGTGCTCTGCTCGCTCTCTGGCCAGTTCGCGACGGTGTTGTTCAAGCACATAGATGGCCCGCGCGCGTTTGGACAGCTCGACCTCGGCCACTATCTCCAGTGGATCCCGCCAGGCATGGCGGCGCGCGCCATCATCGCCGCCAACACGGGCGACGCGCTCGGCGCGCTGCCCTGGCTGCTGGCCTTGCTGGCGCTGACTCCCGTGCTGCTGGTAGTCTGGGCCTGGGTGCTGGACCGCGGCGTGACGACACCCGAAGGCGGCGGCGAGAGCGCGCGACGGCGACGCCCACGGGCGGCCACGACATCGGCGCCGCTGGCCGCGCGTCCGGCGGCCGCTGGCGCGGCGGTGGTGGCGAGCTTCGGCGGCGCGGCGGCGGCCAGCCCGCGGAGTCGGCGGCTGATCTCGCCAGTCATCTCGGCGGTGGCGATCAAAGACCTACGCTATTTCTGGCGCGACCCCCAGATCAAGGCGGCGCTGCTCAGCTCGCTGGTGCTGCTCTTCGTCGTCTTCGCGCCCAGCCTGACGCATAACGCCGATCCCAATCCTGGCTACTTCGCGCAGCGCATGGCGCACTACCAGCCACTGCTGGCGCCGCTGCCCGCGCTGCTGATCGTGCTGACGCTCTCGCTCAACGCCTTCGGGCTGGAGCGACAGGGCCTCCAGACGCTGCTGCTGACGCCCGCGCGCCCGCTGGAGGTGCTGTGGGGCAAGAATCTGGCGGTTGGGGTGGTCGCCTTCACGGTGCAGGTGGCGCTCATTGTCGCCGTCTGCGCCGTGACGGGCGACTGGAACGCCATGCCGCTGGCGCTCATCGAGGGCGGCGCGGCGACGCTGGCGCTGCTGGGGACGGGCAACCTGACCTCGGTATTCCTGCCGCTGCGAGTGCGCCAACTGCGCATGGGCTCGAACAATCTCTCCTCCGAGAACGGCTGCCTGCGCAGCGTGATCTCGCTGGTCGCGCTGTGGGCCACGCTGCTGGCGCTCACGCCGGTCTTCCTGCTGCTGCTGATCCCGCTCTTCCTCGATCACCTGCCGCTGCTGGCGTTCATGGCCCCACTGGCGCTGGTCTATGGATTCTCGCTCTATCAGATCGCGACGCTGGTGATCGCTCCGCGCCTGATGCGTCGCGCGCCGGAGATTCTGGCGGTGGTCGCCCGCGACGCCTGATTGCGCGCTCCCAGACGGTTGATCCGTGCTCCTCATCACTCCTCATCTGTGCCCGCATGGTATGTCGCTTCACGACATTTTTTGGCATGTCCTCTGCGCCTCAGTGTGGTGTTCGCCGCGCGTCACACACGGCACGCGGTGGCCATTCGTGCGGAGCCTGTCGCGTGGATGAGTCAGAAAGGACGATGACAACGATGTCTGGAGCGACAGGCACAACAGGCGCTACAGGCGCCGGCCGCCGACCTTTGTCGGATGGCACAGGTTCGATGGGGGAGTTCTGGACGCAGGCTGGCACGGTCAAAGGCCCACTTCCAAAGGCTGAGACGGATGCCGTCGTCGAGCGTTCGCAGGCGGTGGTTGCGGATCCCCTACCGCTGGGGCTGGCGGGCTTCGCCAGCGCCACATTCACGATTAGCTCGGTCTTCGCGGGCTGGTTCGCCATGTCAGCGGTAGTCGTGGCGATTCCCGTTGCGCTGATCTTTGGCGGCATCGGACAGTTCCTGGCAGGCATGTGGGCCTTCCGGCGGGGAAACCTGCTGGCAGCGACCGCATTTGCCTCCTTCGGCGCGTTCAACACGTCCTGGGCGATTCTGGAGTGGTTGACCCTCGCGAAGATCCTGCCGGATTCCTCGGCGGGTGGGAGCCCAGCCTACGTGGCGGGCATCTTCGTGCTCACGTTCGCACTCATCGCCTTCTACCTGGGGATCGCGGCGCTCGGAGACAACCTCACCGTCGCGGCCATCCTGCTGATCCTGGCGTTCACGTATCTGTGCGACGGCATCGGCGTGATGATCGGTGGCCACAACTTCCTGCTGGCGATTGGCGGGTATGCCGGTATGCTGACCTCGCTGATCGCATTCTATCTGTCCGGCGCAATCGTCATCAATAGCGCGCTCAAGCGCGAGTTCCTTCCTATCTGGAAGGTTGGTAGACCGCTCATTGGGTAGGACCCGGTGAGCCAAGGATGTCCCCGCATGGCGACGCACGAATGCGAGGCGACTGGTCGGTGGTCTGGCGGCAATGGAGACGCCAGTTCATCCGCCAGCCGCTCCTGGCGTCTGGCACGCGCGCCTGAAGAGGTGGGCGTGTCTGCTATACTCTTTACGAGCGAGGCGCCATCGTGGGCGCCTGCTGGGTCTCACCATAGAGAAGTATCAGGCGAACGCACGCATGGGCGCCGTTCCACTCTTCGCCGCGTTTCTGGCTGGCCTGCTCTCATTCGTCTCACCCTGTGTCCTGCCCCTGACGCCGGTCTACATTGCGCGATTGGTTGGCCCCTCCATCTGGGAAGGACAACAGGCGGGCAAGTCGGAGCGCGCGGCGCTGCGCCGGACCACAACGCTGCATGCCGCTGCCTTCGTGCTGGGCTTCACGCTGACCTTCATCGCGCTGGGCGCAACGGCCAGCGAGCTGGGCGCCTTTCTCTCGGAGCGCCAGCTCGCGCTGCGCGAGATCGGCGGGGTGGCGCTGGTGTTGCTCGGCGCGCAGGTCGCGGGCATCATCCACATTCCGGGGCTGAACCTGGAGCGGCGGTTCTCAGTGCGCATTGGGCAGTCGAGCTACGCGGCGTCGCTGCTGATCGGGCTGATCTTCGCGCTCGGATGGACGCCCTGCGTTGGGCCGATTCTGGCGAGCATCCTGGTGATCGCGGCGCAGTCGCGGCAGCTTGGCTCAGGTGTGCTGCTGCTGGCGATCTATTCGCTGGGGTTGGGACTACCCTTTCTGGCGCTGGGGCTGGCGTTCGATCGCCTCGCGCCGCTGCTGAAGCGCCTGACGCCCCATCTACGCACGATCGAGCTGGTGACGGGCGGCCTGCTGGCCTTCATGGGTGTGGCAATCTTCTTCAACTGGCTGTTCGTGCTGAATAGTCTGTTTGGTGGCATCACGCTGCGGTGAGCGCTGAGCGAGCCGTGAGAGACGCGGTGGAAAGCAAGGAAACGAGCATGTCGGCGCGTTCGGCCACATCGGCGACTGCGGAGGTCAAGGTCTCGCGGCGGCCACCCAGGATCTGGGATCCGCCGGCGTGGGCGCTGCTCATGTTCGCGCTGATCTATCTGGCCGCGCTGGCGGCGCTGATCTTCCTGCCGGGCGACACGCTGCTCGCCCGGCTGCGCGCGCTGGATGGCGGCATCTGCGCGCAACTACCATCGCACTCGTTCTATCCCGCTGGGCAGCAACTCCCGCTCTGCGCGCGCAACACCGGCATCTATCTCGGCTTCGCGCTGGGATTCCTGACGCTGCTGGGGACGGGTCGCGTGCGGGCGGCGCGGCTGCCACGCTGGCCAGTGGCGCTGCTGCTGGTGGGGTTGGTCGGGTTCATGGCGCTCGATGGCTTCAACTCGCTCTTCCTGGATCTGGGTTTGCCGCATCTCTACCAACCGCAGAACCCGCTACGGCTGACGTCGGGCCTGGGCGCGGGTGTCGCGATGGTGGCGTTCATCACGCCAGTGACCAATAGCATCCTCTGGCGCGCGGAGGATGCGCGCGCGTCGTTTCGTTCGTTCGCGCAGTTGAGCGTCGTGGCCCCGCTCTTGCTACTCGCTTTGCTTGCCGTCGCGTCGCAGGTCGGCTGGCTGCTGTATCCCATCGCGCTGCTCAGCTCGGCTGGTCTGCTGCTGGCGCTCTCGCTGGTCAATCTGGTTTTTCTGCTCAGCTTCAGTCCACTGATCGGGCGCTTCGAGCGCTGGCGGCAGATGCTGCCGGTATTCACGGTGGCGCTCGGGCTGGCGGTGATCGAGCTGACGCTGTTGTTCAAACTGAAGCTGGCGCTGTTACATGCGCTAGCGCTCTCGCTGCCGCCCACCACGCCAGTACATTGAGCCATGCGCGGAGCCATGCGCGAAGGGGCGCGGCCGCTCGCTTGTGATGGGTCTGTGACGCTGGGCGCGCAAAGCTACTTGCCCTTGGCGAAAGCTCTGGACTATACTAAGTTTGAGGCGGTAGAATGCGCCCAGGCGCGGTCGTGTCTGCGGACTGCTCCAGGGGGGTCGTGATCATGCCCAATCGGTATCAGCGCGAGATCGAAGAAATCCTGAGCCGCATGGAGGATTCCGAGCCTCATCGTGGCCCGGGTGATCGCACCAGTCCCTTTCAGCGTCAACAGGCGCGCGCCCGCTCGCGCCGCTCGATCCATCTCCCCTTTGCCAACCTGCTGCTGCTGGTCAGCGTCGCGCTGACGTTGATCGCGACTGGGCTGGCGTTCTACAATGGCGCGGCCAATCTCCTCACGGGCATTCTGGGCGCGGTCGCGCTGCTCCTGTTCATCGCAGGGCTGATTGTCGGCTGGAGGAGTTACGGTCGTCCCCGCTCGACGTCGCAGTGGCGTGGACCGAACACCTCCACGTATGTCGAGCAGCCGACGCCGATTCACCGCAACCCCCTGAGCGCCCTCATCACCCGCATCCGCGTCTTTCGCCTGCGTCGGCAGTATCGCCGCGCCCAGCGTGAGCACGACGAGAGTTAGCCCCCACTGCGCGAGACTACATCCACGCTCCAACGACGCCTGCGCAAACCCTGATAGCCTAGCCCATTCAGGGCGCCTGGTTGTCGTCTCGTCGGGCGCCTGATTGGGCGCCGCGTGCGCGCTTCGATACAATCTCTGAGCGTGTCCGCAGATGTCCGTGGGCGCCTGGAGGGACGCCAAAAGGCGACACGCCTGCTTGACGCTATCGTACAGAAGTTCTATACTGAGGGGACTATCCCTGCCAGCGCATGTGTTCGTAGGACGCGCCAATCGCAACGTCGCGAGGGCGGTCGGACGCG
>JAICVT010000273.1 GCA_025935235.1 Ktedonobacterales bacterium
CGCGGCTTTGGCTATGGTGTGGCGCGCGCGGCCATTCGCCAGCTCTGGGCCGAGGCGCATGGCGAGGCGCCAGACGCCGACGATTTCGACGAAGGTGGAGACGAGTGAGGAGCGCTGGCTGCCCCCTCCCCAACCCCTCCCCCGCTGCGGCAGGAGAGGGGCTTTCGGATCTCCCCTCGCCTTTTGGGAGAGCGGTAACGCCCGCCAACCGCCGCTCAGGCGTGGGTGGGTGGCTCGCGCAGGCCGTCGAGTTGATAGACTGGCAGCGGCTGCGCGCGTCCCTTGACGGTGATCGGCTCGAGCTGCGCCACGAGGATCGCGGTTCCAGCGGCGGCGCAGGTGTCGGCGCTCAGCAGGATGTGGTTCGCGGTAGCGTTGGCCTGCAAGCGCTGGGCGATGTTGACGGTATCGCCGATGGCCGTGTAGTTTTGCAGGCGATCTGACGCGCCGATGTTGCCTACCAGCGCCAGCCCGGTGTGCACGCCGATGCCGTACTGCGCCGGAGCCTCGCCGATCTTCGTCTGCTCGTTGGCGCGCTCCAGCGCTTGCCGCATCGCCCAGGCCGCGCGCACCGCCCGCGCCGCATGGTCGGCCTGGGGCAGCGGCGCATTGAAGATCGCCATCAGCGCGTCGCCGATGAACATGGTGAGCGTGCCTTCTTCCTCCCAGATCGCGGCGGTCAGGATGTCGAGGTAGTGGTTGAGCGTGCGCACCACCGCATCGGGCGAGAGCTGCGCGGCCAACGCCGTGAAGTTGCGGATGTCGGCGAAGATCACGCTGATCTGGCGCGTCTCGCCGCCCAGCCGCACGGCGGCAGGATCGGCGAGCAGCTGGCGCACCACGGCGGGATGCACATAGCGCCCGAAGAGCTGCTGTATCTCGCGCGCCTGGCGCTGGCTGCGGCGTAGCTCGGTCAGGTCCTCCAGCGTCAGCGCCACGCCCAGCGGATCGCCAGCGCCATCGGTCTCGCGCAGCGGTGAGATATTCATGCGCAGCGCGACATCGCCGCGCGTGGGTAGCTCCTGGCGCAGTTCATAGCCCAGCGTCTCGGCGCGCTCACTGATGGCGCGCCGCATCGCGTCGCGCACGACCTCGTCGGCGACCTCCGCCAGCGCCTCATCCACCTGGCCACCGAGCGCCGCCTCGCTGCTGCGATTGAGGATGCGCGCCGCCGCCTGATTCATGGTGGTGACACGCCCAGCGACATCGGCAGTGACAACGCCGCTGGCGATGGAGGCGAACACGTTGTCCATATACGACTTGATGGCGTTCAGCTCGCGAATGTTGCGGCGCAGATCGGTGACGAGGCGCGCATTTTCGATGGCGATGGCCGCCTGGTTGCAGAACGCCGCCAGCAACTCCAGGCTGCTCTGGTCGAAGAGGCGTGACTCGCGGCGGCTATCCACATAGACCACGCCGACATGCTGTTCGCGCACATGCAACGGCGCGCACATCACCGAGCGGATGCCATAGCTGACGACGCTCTCGTTGAGGCGCAGGCGGTCGTCGGCCTGCGCGTCGAGCGTCACCAGCGGCTGCTGCGATGTCCAGACCTGCTCCACAACACTGTGACTGAGGTTCATCTGCTGCTCGCTGAGCGCCTGCCCCTGGCTGTTGCGCGCGGCGGTGTAGGCGAGCGCATGCTGCGTGTCATCCCACAGCAGGATGCCGCCACGTTCGGCGCGCACCACGTCTATCAGCAGCGCCAGCACGCGCCCCAGCAGTTCATCGAGGTCGTAGGAGCTATTGATCTGCTGGGCGATGGTGTAGAGCGTGGCGAGCTGGCTGCGCTCCGCGCCGATGGCCTCCAGGTCGCTGACGACCACATCAGCCGTCGCATTGAGCTGGCAGACGAGCTGGTCGAGGCGTCCAAGACGCTGGTCCGCCGCGCGCGCGACCTGAAGCGCATCGGCCAGCATGCGTGTGCGCGGGTCGCCCAGGTCGTTCGCAAAGGAGCCTTCGACGAACGGCTCCAGCGCGCGCGCATGGCGGTGCATGGAGCCAGCCAGTTCTTTCAGTTCGCGCTCGATGGCGACGAAATCAGCGCCCGCACGACTGCGCGCCGACGTGGCGCTCGCCATCGCTGGGCTGGAGGCGAGCGGACTGGCGCCGTTGAGCAGCACCGTGCGCTCATCGCTGACGTCGGTCTGGACGCCCTGCTGTCCAGCAGTGGTATCGGGTGGTGTTCCGGGGTCGCCAGCTACCATCGCGATCTCACCATTTTCGTGGATTCTACGCTCTCAGATGGGCCATTCGGAGGAAATGCAGCGCCTCGCGTGGGTTGTCGGCAGCCCGGCGCCGCATCAGCCGCAGTATATCACTCCTTTCCGCCGTGTCGAGCCTCAGGGACGAGCCGCGATGCGCAGCATGTGTAGCGAGCGGCGCTACTCGCTGCACGATTGTACCAGTGGAGGGGGTTCGCGTTGACCAGCGACCGGCTGCCGCATACACTGTCCGGTATGGCTGCATGACTGGCGCTGGCCATCGGCGGGTTGGTTGAGAGGAGGTCACTCGTGGCGGGTGATGCGAAGACACGGCGACGACCGACGGATGGCGCTGTCGTGGCGGAGGCTGGCCGCGAGGCGACACGCGCGCGCCGTGGCGGATTGCGCAGCCGTGGCCGCGAAAGTGGTGTCATCGGGCTGGTGGAGCGCGCTCGCCTGACACCCTCGCTGCTGGGCATGGGACTGCTGCTCGATCCGCTGCTCAGCGAGGCGCCGACCATGCGCAGCGCGCTGCTCAACCGCTCGCTCGACGACGCGCTGCGCATCGCCGGGGGACGCCTGGCCGCGAGCCTGGCTCCCAGCGTGTTGCAGGTATGGATCGCCGAGCCAGCCGTCTGGAGTGGCCCGCACGAACAGATTGGCGGCCTGGAACTCTTCCCCACGCTGCGGCTGCGTGTGCGCATGTCGGCGGCGACGCCGAGCGCAGCGCTCCTCGCCACCGACGGCGCGCCAGAAACGCTGGGGCCAGACGATGTACCCGCTGGCGTCACCGTCTCGCGTGAACCAGCGGCGACCGATCCGCTGATCGAGGAGATCGCGGCGACACGTCGTCCGCTCGTCCTCTTCACCGACGAGGAGCGGACCATCGCAGCGGAGTGGTTCAATCGCCTGCCAGCGCTGGGGCCATCCGGCGAGGATGCGGCGCAGGGGCCGGGTACGCTGCTGGCGTTGCCGCTGCGGGCGCGCGGACAGTTCCTTGGCGTGGTGGCGCTGGCGACCCGTCAACGTCTGGCGCAACGCCAGGTGACCGCGCTGGAGGAACTCTCTGACCTGCTGGCGCTGGCGGCGGATCGTGACCGCCTGCTGAGCTACTCGCGCACGCAGGAGGCGCTGGCGCAGACGATGGTGCGCCACGCTCCAGTGGCGATGGCGCTGCTGACCGGCTCCGACCATGTCGTCGCACTGGCGAATCCGACGTTCTTCGACCTGCTCGGCGTGGAGGATAGTACGCAGGCGCTGGGCTATCCGCTGCACACGGTCATCACCGACCGCGCCGCGCGCTTCTCGACGATGCTGCGGCTCGATGCGGTGTACCACGGCTCGCAGCCACAGGCGATGATCGAACTGCCGATCCACCTGGGGCGCGGCATCACCTACTGGAACGTGACGACCTCGCCAGTGGTGGGCGAGGGTGGCGTCATCGGTGGGGTGCTGGTGGCGGCGGTGGATGTGACCCGCCAGGTGACGGCGCGGCAACGCGCGCAGGACGCAGCGGAAATCACCCAGGAGCGCATCGAGCAGATGCTTGCCCTGCACAAGACGACCCTGGAGACCGCTAGCCAGGTTGGCGCCGACCCACGCGACCTGCTGGCCAGCATTCTGCGCCGTTCCATCAACCTGCTCAGCGCGCAAGCGGGCGTCATCTACGCGCGGCGGCGGAGCGGCGATGAACTGGATGTCGTTGTCTCGGAGGGGCTGCGCCGCGACTATACCGGCAGCGTCATTCGCGTCGGCGAGGGATTGGCCGGGCAGGTCGCGCTCAGCGGCCAGGGGCGCGTGATTGACGACTACCGCGCCTACCCGGCGCACAGCGCGATCTACGACGACGAGACGGTGACGGCGATCATCTCCGTGCCTTTGGCGCATCATGGGCAGGTGGTGGGCGTGCTCGATGTGCTCGACGACGCCGAGCGCCGCACCTTCACCCATGATAATCTATGGCTACTGGAACTCTTCGCCGCCCAGGCCGCCCAGGCGATGGAGAACGCGCGCATGTATGTGGAGCTGGAGAGCGCCTATCGCAAGCAGCGCGAGCTGGACGGCATGAAAGATGACTTCATCGCCACAGCCTCGCACGAACTGCGCACCCCGCTCACCGTCGTGCAGGGCTACCTCGAACTGCTGCATGAGGCGCCCATCATCCGGGGCGACTCACTCGCCAGCGAATTCGTCACGATGGCGGCTGATTCCGCCGAGGACCTGGCCGATGTCGCCATGCGGCTCTTGCAGACCTCACGCCTCGACACAGGGCGTCTGGAGCTGCGTCTCGCGCCTGTGCGGCTGGCACAGGTGATCGAGGAGTCGCTGCGCTCATTCCGGGCGCTGCAAGCGGCGCAGGGCAAGACACATGAACTGACGATGGAGGCGCCCGACGACCTGTTCGCGCTGGCGGACCTGGGGCGACTGAAGGAGACGCTCAAGAACCTCATCAGCAACGCCATCAAATACAGTCCAAATGGCGGGCGTGTCTGTGTGCGCTGCTCACCCGCAGGCTTCGACCCAGCAGCGCTGGCGGCTGAGCAGGCAGTCATGGGCGCCGCTCCCGGCGCCGACACGCAGGATGATGACCCGTGCGCGCCGCTGCCTGCCGTGGTGGAGGCGGCGCGCACGCAGCCCTACCACCTCATCCTGGTCAGCGACGATGGCATGGGCATCCCGGCGGCGGAGCGGCCACAGCTGTTCGGGCGCTTCTCCCGCCTCGATTCCGCGCGTGAGAGCCAGATTCGCGGCGTTGGCCTTGGCCTCTACATCTGCCGCCAGACGCTCCGCGCAATGGGCGGCGACATCTGGCTGAGCGAGAGCGAGCCGGGCAAGGGCAGCGTCTTTGCCTTCGCGCTACCCGCCGCCGGTGCGCCCACCGCGCCCACCACGGGCGACGCATGAGCAGGCGCCCAGCGGCCAGCGATGGGGCCAGCGTCGCCCGCCTGCGCTATCGGCTGGGGCGTCGCTTCGCGCTACGCGATCTGCCGCTGCGCCTGGAGGGAGCCGACCGCGCATGGGGTGTCACACTGCCCGCCGACCCGGACGCCCCGCTCGACCAGATGGCCGCGCGCCAGAAACTGCGCCCGCCAGCGGACGCTCAGGCGCCTCCAGACGCGCTACCCAACGAGAACGACAGCGCGCGGCGCAGCGGAACGCGCGCGCGCGCGGCGGCGGTGGCCCGCGCGACGGTAGCAGGGGGCGCGCACCTGCCATACTGGGCGCTGCTATGGCCCAGCGGCCTGGCGCTGGCGGAGGCGTTGCTGGCCGACCCTGCATGTGCGCAGGGCAAGCGCGCGTTGGAGCTAGGCTGTGGGCTGGGCGTCACGGCGGCGGTGGCGCTCGTGTTGGGCGCTCGCCTCACCATCAGCGATCTCTTCGACGATGCGCTGCTCTTCGCCGAGTACAACACGCGACGTTGCGCCGGGCAGGCCCCCGCCACGCTGCTGCTGAACTGGCGCACCCCCGCTGGGCGCGAGCGCCTGCTGAGCGCGGCGCCCTTCGATCTGCTGCTGGCGGCGGATGTGCTCTATGAGCCGGAAGACCTGGAGCCGCTGCTGGCGCTGGCTCCGGCGCTGCTGGCTCCCGGCGCGCCGTTCTGGCTGGCCGAGCCGGGACGCAAAGCCTCGCGCGCCTTCGTGGCGACAGCGCTCGCGCGCGGCTGGCGCGATCAGCCTGGCGTCGCCGAACGCGCCTGGCCACCCGATGGCGATGTGACACGCGTCGTCGTCCACCGCTTCACGCTGCCCGGCGAGGTCAATGGCTGACGCGCCCGCTTCTCAGGCGGTTGGCGCAGGGATGCGTGGCAGGCAGAAGTGGAAACGCGCGCCCTGCCCCAGACGACTCTCGACCCAGATGTCGCC
>JAICVT010000217.1 GCA_025935235.1 Ktedonobacterales bacterium
AGTCGCCGATGCGCGAGGCCCGCAGCAGCGCCAGCTTGTGCGGCGGCGCTGGCAGGCGACTCAGCAGCCCCGGCGCATCCCAGCCCGCGCTCGCGGGTGTCGGAGCGGGTGTCGGCGGCATGGCGCTCTACCTCGCCTGAGCCACTGGCGAGGAGTCATCGTCACTCGGCGCAGGATTGGCGGATTTCGTGAACGGCGTGACGTAGCGCGCTACCATCTCTGGCAGCAGGTCGAGCGCGTGGCCATCCACCGCGCCGCGCGCGTTGAGCGTGGTCGTCGGAACCTGCGCATAATAGGTCTCGGCTGGCAGAATGCCGCAGCCGCCCCAGCGCCGCATCAGCAGAGTCTGCACCAGCGCCTCCTCGCCGGAGTGGTAGCGTGGCAGCCGCCGCCAGAAGGCGAATCCGCCGACCGCCAGCAGCTTGCGCCGGTCATAGAGGATGCACGACGCCAGCCATGCCACCTTGTAGCGCAGCGTTTGCTCCGGCGCGAGCCGCCGCGCGGCGTGGTAAGCGTTGGCGGCGCGGTGCAGCTGCCAGCGCTCCCAGGCGGGCGACTCTGGCTCGACCACCTCTGGCCGCACCGGCCCCTGCCATGCCTCGACGATCTGCTGCTCAGGGCGCACGTCGTCGCGATGCGAGAGTCCCGACGGGAAGGCGCCGACGAAGCCGCAGCCCTCCGTGCGCAGCGTCGCCAGCAGCCGCTGGACGACGGGCGGCTCCATCAGCACGTCGTCATCCAGAAAGAGGATCGCGTCGGCGCTGGCCTGTTGCAGCAGGAAGTCGCGCTGCTCGACGATGCCGTGAACCTGCGGGCGCGCATGCCACTCGACCGACCCGCCGCGCGCCTCGATCACCCGTCGCAGCGTCAAGATGGTCTGCCGCTCGCCCACCGGCTCGTCGCTCTGGTCAGCGACGATCACGCGCAGATCGCGCTGGGTCTGGGCCGCGACACCGGCCAGCGTCATCACCAGCGACTCTGGTCGGTTATACGTCGCGATCAACACGTCTACGCTCGCCATGCTTGCCATGCTCGCCATGCGTCTATCTCCAACAGTAGATGCGGTTCACGGCGCGGCGGCCAGCGGTTGAAACCGCGCCTGAAGGGCCTTGCAAGCCCACAACGTCCGCCTGCGCGGACGCGAGGAGGGCCGATCCTGAACCCGCGCAGGCGGGTCTCGCGGCGGTATGCCGCTTTCAGGCGCGGTCTCAACCGCCGCTGCGATCTCGCTGCGATTTAGAACATGCCCGCGTAGACCGCGCAGGAGCGGCAGACCTCCGGCGGGTCATCCGAATCCAGCCGCTCGCGGAAGGCCTCGTACTCCGCGCTGTTCCAGATCGAGGCGAAGTCGCGGTCGGCGATGGAGCCGAAGTTGATGCGGTCGGGGGTCGAGACCATGCAGCAGGGCATGGCAGATCCGTCGTAGCTGAGGTACGCGCCACGCCAGGGCCAGTCGCAGCGTTGGCGACCCGAGACGCCTGGCGCATGTGGACGCGGTCGGGCGCGCGGCAGCCGCAGGTCCACGCCCAGCGCCGCCGCCAGCGCGCGCGCCTCGCTGAACGCCGCCTCCACACGCGCCTCATCCTCATGTAGCAGCGTCTGCTCATCCACGAAGGCGCGCATTGGGCGATAGCGCGCGGGCAGGCTCGATTCGCCAAAGTCGTGGCAGAGATGCTGCACGAACAGCCCCTCCACCTGCCAGCGATGCGCCAGCCGCACCAGCGCGGGCAGCTCATCCAGATTCTGGCGCATCAGCACCATCACCATGCGCAGGCGCGGGGTGGCGCTGCCCAGCCGCTCGCGCGCCGCCAGCAGCCGCTCCACATTCGCCGTCACACGGTCGAAGTGCGCGCGCACGCGGATGCGCTCGTAGGTTGCGGCGGTCGCGCCATCGAGCGAGACGTGGACGCAATCGAGGCCACTCGTCACGCAGCCCTCCGCGCGCCGCTGGTTGAGCAGCGTCGCGTTGGTGTTGGTCGAGACGCGGATACCGCGCGCGGCGGCGAGGGCGACCATCTCGAAGAAGCGCGGGTGCATCATCGGCTCGCCCAGCCCTTGCAGATGCAGCTCGCGCAGTCCAGGCAGCGCGTCGAGCGCCTGGACGAAGCGCTCGAGCGACATGAAGGCCAGCGCCCCAAACGGCGGCCCGTCCTGGCGGAACTGGATGGCGCACATCTGGCAGCGCAGGTTGCACTGGCCAACCGGTTCGAGTTGTGCATAGGTGGGAAGCGGCGTTGACGCCATCGGCAGACCTCCTTGCCAGCAGGCGCGTAAAGACGGCTCAAGCCATTCCTTTGGCCGATGGAGAGGACGCGCGGCGGCAGAATGAGGCGTGGCAATTTCGGCGCCAGCCCCAGCCCAACCCTGGCAGAGCGAGCGCAAATCTGCTACCCTGTGGGCGCCGGGGCATTGCGCGCTCAGCACTCGACACGGCTCAACAGGGCGGCGCGCCACTGGCAAGACGCGAGATCAGCGGCCTGACACGCCCCACAGTGGGCGCAAAGGAGGTAAAGCATATGGCGACACCACAGGAGCGCGAGGCGTTCTTGCGCGGCTGGCGCGCGGCGATGGAAGAGGCGCTAGCCGTGCTGGCGACCGAGGCGGGCGAATGGCGCGAGGAAGAGGCGGAGGCCTCGGAGTCGGGCGCCTATAAGCTGCCAGGGAGCTTCGCGCTGGAAGAGGTGCAAGGCTCGTTCCGTGGCCGCCAGGAGTTGCTCGCCTGGATCACCCAGATTGGCCCAGCCGCCAGCCGCGGCAATGATCCCGCGCTGGCCAAGTCACTGGACGCGCTGATCGAGAACAGCGCCAGCGACGACGACCTCAAGGCGCTTGGCCTGACGCCGATGCCCGCCGAGACCCCGCCGCCCACCGACGCGCAGCAATAGCCGCCGCGCGCTGGCCGACGAAAGGCGGCGGCAGCGCGCGGGTCTGGCGGCTCTAGTGGCTCAGCCCGCGAAGGGCGGCGGCAAGAAGTAGGCTGTCGCCGCCAGCAGCGCCCACAGCGAGCAGAGCTGGACGCCCTCCAGAATGGTTGACTCGCCATCGCGTGTTAGTAACATGAAGAGGAAGGTCGCCGCGCCGAAGATGACGATCTCCAGCGGCGCGAAGAGCAGCAGCAGCGGGTGATGTGTGAAGTGGCCGACGATCACCAGCACCGGCACGATCACCAGAATCATCTGGATCGAAGCGCCAGCTGTGACGCCCATCACGACCTCCATCAGGTTGCGCCTGGCCATGCCTGTCGTGCCATACATCTCGACCAGCCCGCCCACCACCGGGATGATGATCAACCCGACGAAGAACGGATTGATGAACCGCTCGTTCTCGCGCGCCAGCAGTTCCACTGACCCTGCGAACGCCTCGGACATATAGACCACGCCCAGCGCCGCCACGCCCAGCACGATCAGCGCGATGATGCCGCGCACGACCGGATGCAGCCCCAGGATGCCCGCTTTCCTTTCGCCTTCGCCCTCACCCGCTTTGCCCTCGCCCGCCATGCGCTGGCGTCGCTCGGCGCGCTTGACCGCCGCGTATTCGGCCTTAGCGGTGCGGCGCGGCGTCTCATGCTCGACGCGCTGCGTCAGCTCATACTCGGCCTGGTCGCGCTCCTGCCGGAAGAGCGCCTGTGTCCCTGGCGTCGGATCGATCGGGCTGACGCCAAAGTACTCGCCCGCCGTCGCGCTGGCCGCGGCGCTGGCATTCGCCGCCACAGCCACCGGAACGCGCCGGTCGCCGCGCTTTGCCTCGCGCCTGGCGTCGCGCTGGCTGAGACGCTCCAGCCGCCGCTGGATGCCCTTCTCGACCAGATCAACGCCGTCGCGCACGCGGAAGATGGCGAACAGGGTATAGGCCAGATAGCTGCCCAGCAGGATCACCGAGACCGCGAAGCTGAGCGAGTAGTGCTGGAAAACCAGCAGCGTGGGCAGCCCCTCGCCCGCATCGGGCGAGTTAGCCTTGGCCAGATAGCTCGCCAGGGTGGGCAGGCACAGGCCGATCACCGCCAGCGCGAAGATGGTGGAGTACTGCCCGGCGCGGTCGGGATTGAAGGCCATGCGCCCATTCTTGAGCGCGCCAAAGATGGTCGCCAGCCCCAGCCCCAGCAGCGAGTTGCGAATGATGACGCCGGCGATGGACCCTAGCACGATCTGCGAGCCGCTGGTCTCGCCGGGCGCCTGCTGCAAGAGCAGCGAGAGCGCGATGGTCAGCTCCGCCACGTTGCCAAAGGTCATGTGGAGGAAGCCGCCCAGGAACTCGCCGAGCAACTCTTCCAGCTCTTCGACGGCGCTCTCCAGAAAGCCTGAGAGCGGGATCAGGCTGAGCGCTGCCAGGATGGCCAGCAGCGGGCCTTCCTCCAGGCCGATGCGGTCGCGCAGCAGCACGACCGGAATGCCCAGCAGCAGCAGATTGATCCAGCGAAGCCAGGTGGACTTCTCCACACATCTCCCCCATGCGATTCACGGCCTGAGCAGCCTCAACGGCTGGCCCCCTCCCCAACCCCTCCCCCGCTCTGCGGGAGAGGGGCTTTCAGTCTCCCCCTCGCCCTATGGGAGAGGGGGTCGGGGGTGAGGTCGCGCCCATTATAGCAGTCAGCGGCTCATCTGGAGCCATCATTTTCGCGTAGGATCAGCCAGTCGGGTGTGCCTTGCAGCCAGGTGGGTTGCTCGCGCTGCTCACGCTGCGACTGCTGAAGGCGCGCGGGCATCGGCGGCGTGCGCAGATAGGCCATGCCGACCTGTGCCTCGGCGTCGGCGCGCACGGCGGCGAACGACTCCTCCACGATCTCAGCCAGCGCATGCGCCATGCGCGTGTTGTAAGCGTGCGCGCGGCGGGTGATGAACCATGCGTCTATCAGCGCCAGCAGCAGAGGGATGAGTGTCCAGCAGAAGAGCAGGCGCAGCGTCGCGCTGACCAGCCTGCCCATATAGAACTCATGCGCGCCGAACGCGCCGAGTGTCAGGCAGAGCGCCAGCGCCACCGCCGGGCTGCGTCTGCGGCGTCCATACTCCGCCTGAAAGAACTTCTGCTGCGAGCAGTCAAATGTCGCCGTCAGCAGGGCGAGCGCCCATTGTTCTTTCGCTACAGCATCCATCTGGCGCCGTTCCCTTCTTGCTGGTCGTGCCGCGCAGCGCACGCGAAGCGCCGCGCACGAGTGCGTCTATAGACTTGGAACGGGCCAGGGGGGTGAATGTAGCATGGTTGCCTGATTGGCGGCGGCCAGCGGTTGACGCAGACGCACAAGTTGATGGGGCAATCGCGTGGCGCCGTGGGGGAGAACGGGCGGGTAAACCCGCAGCTATGTGGCCTGCGGGCCGCAAAGGCCGCCTGCGCGGCCTGGGTTCAGGCCACAGCCTCCGAAGCCCCGCCAAGGCAGGCTTTGCGGCGGAACGCCCGTAACCTGCGGGTTTGTCCGCCTGTGGTCCCGCGATACGCGATGACCATCACTCCCACTTGAAGCCGAAGACCGCCGCGCCGAGGAAGATGATCGCCCAGACGATCAGGGCGATCAGGCTGCTGGCGTGGAAGGCGCCCGCGTTGGTCGCGCCATAGAGCGCGTCGGAGAGCGACGCGGCGGGCAGGATGCTGGCGATCGGCTGCAAGAAGCTGGGCAGCTTACTGATGGGCAGCACTGTGCCGGGGATCAGGATGAAGAGCAGATAGAGGCCATTCGCGCCCGCCAGCGTCGCCTCGGCGCGCAGCGCGCCCGCCATCAGCATCCCTAGCCCGCTGAAGGTCGCCGTCCCTACCAGAAAGGCGATGATATAGAGCAGGATCGAGCCGGTAGGGCGCCAGTCGAGGAACAGCAAGCCGATCAGCGCCAGCATCACCATCTGCGCGATCTCGATGGCGACGACTGAGAGCGTCTTCGCCAGAATCAGCCCACCACGCGAGAGCGGCGACGCGCCCAGCCGCTTCAGCACGCCATAGTAGCGCTCGTAGCCAGTGGCGATGCTCAGGCTGACCATGCCCGTGGACATCAGCGCCAGGGCCATCACGCCGGGAACGAGGAAATTGGTTCCCGCGACGCGCAGCCAGACAAAGGCGATCAGCAGCACGATGGGGATGAAGACGGTAATCAGCAGGCTCTCGCCGCGCCGCAGCGTCATCATCAGCTCGGCGCGCGTCTGCGCCAGTACGCAGCTCCAGAACGGCGCCGCGCCGCTGACGGCTGGTTGGGCGGGCGTGGTTGTCGTCGGTGATATTTGAGCGCTCATTCACGCATCTCCTTGCCGGTCAGGCGAATGAACACGTCTTCGAGTGTCGAGCGGCCAATGCGAATCTCGCTGACATCCACGCCCGTATCGCGGAAGAGCGTGGCAAGCTGGATGAGCGCCTCGCGCGGCTCGCCCACCTCCAGCGCGTAGACGCCGGGCGACTCCTCATGCGCAGCGCGCACGAAGCTGAGCTTGCCCAGCGCCACGAGGTCCAGCCCAGGCCGCGCGCGGAAGCGCAGCTCCGTGCCGGTGGTGGACTGGCTGGTGGTTAGCCCAGCGGGCGTATCCAGCGCGATCAGTTGGCCGCCATCCATGATGGCGATGCGGTCGGCCAGCCGCTCGGCCTCATCCATGAAGTGCGTCGTCAGCAGGATCGTGGCGCCACCCGCCCGCTGCCGCTGGATGATCTCCCAGGTGGCGCGGCGCGCCTGCGGGTCCATGCCGGTCGTCGGCTCATCCAGAAAGAGCAGCTCGGGCTTGCCGATGATGGCCACCGCCAGCGCCAGCCGCCGCTTCTGCCCGCCGGAGAGCTGGCGGAAGCGCGTGCTGGCCACGCTAGTCAGCCCAACCAACTCTAGCAGCTGTTTCGGGTCTTCGGGCGCGGCATAGAAGCTGGCGTAGAGGTCCAGAATCTCGCTGGCTCGCAGCGTCTGGTAGAGGCCATCCTGCTGGAGCATCACGCCGATGCGCGGCTTGAGGGCGGCGGCGTCGCGGCGCGGGTCAAGCCCCAGCACGCGCGCCGAGCCGCTGTCAGCCACGCGATAGCCTTCGAGGATCTCGACGGTGGTCGTCTTGCCCGCGCCATTCGGCCCCAGCAGCGCGAAGATCTCGCCCGCGCGCACGGCGAATGAGAGGCCGTTGACGGCGACAGTGGATCCATAGGACTTGGCGAGCCGCTCGACGGCAATCGCCTCGTCGCCAGCGGCCCCATCTGCGCCCGCGACCGCCGGATCGCCGCGCGTGGCGCGCGTATGACTCGTATTGGTAGCGCTCATATCTGTCCGCAATACCTTGTCTAGAGACAGCGCATCGAGCGGCGCGGGCCGCGCCGTAGTGCGCTCGGCGGCGCCATTGCGTAGCGTACCATAGGCGCTGCGTGCGCGCCACCACGGCGCGCCACCACGGCGCGCCGTGGTGGCGACGCCTGCCGCATATGCGATAATGACGCCCAATGCGCGCGGGCCGCGTAGAGTGGGCGACTGACAGAGGATCGGTAGAGGATCAGGGCATGCACCAGCGCGTTACGCTTCCCAATGGCATCCGCGTCTTCACGTCCGAGATGCCGCATCTCCGCTCGGTGAGCATCGCGTTCTACTTCGGCGTCGGCGCGCGCTACGAGCCTGATCCCATCTCTGGCGCCTCGCATTTCATCGAACACATGCTCTTCA
>JAICVT010000323.1 GCA_025935235.1 Ktedonobacterales bacterium
ATTGCGCGGGCCACGCGCCCCACAGCGCCTGCCATGCGGCCTCGCGTCCATCCTCCAGCCAGACCAGCGCCAGATAGCGCAGGCTGGCGATCGGCTCGCTGATGCCCAGCGCAAAGACGAGCAGCGAGACGGTGGCGGAGAGCAGGCAGATCGTACACCAGTGGCCGATGACCGTGGCCTGCAGGATGGTCAGCGTAAGGCCGACCAGGAAGAGCGCCGTGATGACAACGCCAAAGATCAGCGGCGCCCATGGCATGCGTCGCCAGCGCTGCTCGCCACCAATCGCGCCGAAGATCAGGTCGCAGGCGTAGCCCACCACGCCCAGTAGCCCATCGGGTATTGGCAGCAGCCGCGAGATGAACGAGTGCGTCACGGCATACGAGCTGGCCGAGCCGAAGAAGGGATCCCACATCGCGTGGATGACGCCGACCTGCGAGAGGCCAGTATAGAGCGCAGCGAGCAGCCCGATGACTGCCAGCGCCAGCGGCCAGCGGCGCTCGCTCCAGGCCGACGGATTGCGGCGCCACCCGGGCGGGATGGCGCCTGCCTCGTCGGCGTGCGCGTGGTTGCGCGGCATACTCGCCTAGTCCTGGCGCCGCGAGGCCAGCAACAGCCCGCCGACGGCCAGCCCGCCGATGCCCGCCAGCGCGCCCGCCACGATCCCTTTGTGCTCCGCCGCCCAGACCTCATAGCTGCGATCAATGCTGCGGTCGTCGAAGGCGCCGTGCGCGCCGTAGTCCTCGGTGGTATCCACTGGCGCGAAGAGGTTGTTGGGCTGGTTGGGGTCGCGCGGCTGCTCGCGCATCTGGCTATCGTAGGCCGTCCTGCCGAGATACCAGTCGCCCAGGCCAGGGAAGAACTTGTTGCCCATGATGACCGCCAGCGTCGAGCCACCGATGTAGAGCTGGCGCTTGCGATGGTGCGCCGCCCAGTAGATCGCCTCGGCGATCAGCTCCGGCTGATAGATCGGCGGCACGGGCTGCGCCTTGCGGGGCAGCTTGTTGCGCCCCCAGGTGAACTGCGGTGTGTTGACCGCCGGGAGCTGCGGCATCGTCAGCCGCACATGGCAGTGGTTGTGGATCAGTTCAGCCCGCAGCGCCTCGGTGAAGCCCTGGATGGCATGCTTCGCGCCACAATAGGCCGTTTGCAGCGGGATGCCGCGATAGGCCAGCGCCGAGCCGACCTGCACGATGACGCCGCGGTCGCGCGGCATCATGCGCCGCAGCGCCGCCTGCGTGCCATAGACATAGCCGTGGTAGGTCACATTCGTGACGCGCGCGTACTCCTCCGGTGTGATCTCCAGGAAGGGCGAGAAGACTGTCGTGAAGGCGACGTTGATCCAGATGTCTATCGGCCCGAAGGTCTCTTCCGCCTCGCGCGCCGCGCGCTCGTGCGTCTGCGGGTCAGAGGTATCGCCCGCCACGATGATCGCCCGACCGCCCAGCCGCTCGACATCGGCGCGCGCGCCCTCCAGGCCCGCCTCGCCGCGCGCCACCAGACAGACGTTTGCGCCGCGCCTGCCAAACGCCTGCGCCGTGGCGCGCCCCACGCCGCCCGACGCCCCGGTAATCACAACGACCTCTTGCCGATCAGTACCCTGTCTCACCACGTCAATCCTCCTCTGCTCGCTCTCCCTGCCAGCATTCCGTGCGGGCGCGAGCCTGTGGCTGTCATCCCAGATGCATCAAGTTCATCCCATTGCGAGATAGTCGTTCCAGGGCTACGGGCATGCAGAAACGGCGCCACCACGCGCTGGCCCGCTCGCGGAATCACTCCCTTGCCAGGTTCCTCCCGCTACATCATGGGAGAGAAGAGGATAGGGAACTCCGTTGTGTTTGGCTGCTACTACCTGGCGCGCTATCCTGCCTACATCTGGCGGGCGCGGCGCCACATGCGCTCCGATGACAGGAGACATCGCGATGGCTGATGCGTATACTGTATTCTGGACACGCGAACGCTGTAGCGCGCTACGCAAACAGGGGCATGTCGGCGAACCACTCTCCCTGCTGTTCGGCGGACCACACACCTCCGAGCCGAGCTTCGTGCGGGCCACGGTGCGCCCCGGCGACTACCTCTATCCCATCGCCGTGTACAAGGGGACGCTCTTTGTGCTGGGGCGCGTGCGCGTGCGCAGTCTGCTGACGCTCGAATCGTTCGTTGACGCGCGGCCTGATCTGTTCGCCGAACACCTTCGCGAGCCGCCAGCGTGGACTCAGCAGGCGTCCGCGGGGCTAACGCCGCGCTATGTGCAGGCGCTGGAGGCGTTCGAGCGGCTGCGGCTGGCGATGCCCGAGCTGCGCTATCTCGCGCCCACCTGCACCGGGGAGGCTGTCGAGTGCGAGGATGGCCTGCCGATCCGGCTCGATTGCGCCGTCCCGAGCGACCTGCTGGAGCGGCTGCGCTATCGCTCGCTGCGACGCGAGCGTGATCTGAGCAAATACATCCGCGATGGACGCCTGACGAGCATCCTTGGCGTGCAGGGCATCTACCGCTTGACGGAGCCATCAGCCCGCGAGATTGATGCGTTGCTGCGGGCCGCTCCCGCGTCAGTCACGGTTGTCTGATGTCCCTGCCAGGCGCGGGGAGCGAGCGCCGCTCAGGTGTTGCGGTTGTCGCTCATCGTCGCGTCATCATACCGCGCATCGGAAGACGCTGGCTGTTCCTCATCCGCCTCTTGCGCCTCGAGCGGGGCGAGCTGCTGCCGGAGCTGAGTGTGCTCGGCGCGATACGCGCTCGCCAGCCGCCCGAATTGTAGCGCGCCGATCTCGCCACGCTCGTGCTCGCGCTCCAGCGTCAGCAGCGCGCCCTCCACCGCCGCTACGCGCGCCCGCAGCAGGCCGACGGCATCCTCAGTCGTCTGCTCGGTGGGCCTGGCGCGCAGCCCCAGCCAGCCGATGAGCGGCGACATCGTCAGCCCTTGCAGCAGCAGCGAGACCCCCACCACGCCAAAGGCGATCACCTGGAGCGTGTGGCGCTGCGGAAACGCCTGGCCATTGGCCAGCGAGAGGGGGATGCTGAGCGCCAGCGCCAGCGAGACCGCGCCGCGCAGCCCGCCCCACAACAGCACGGGCAGATAGCGCGGCGGGATCTTCTGCGCGCCACGCAGCAGCGGCATCAGCAGGAAGACGACCACCGCGCGCCCGCCCAGCGTCGCCAGAAACGCGATCGTGATGACCCACCAGTTACTCAGCACCTGCAGCGGGTCCAGCGCGATGCCGATCAGCAGGAAGACTAGCGAGTTAGCCACGAAGCCCAGAAATTCCCAGGTCGCGCTCAGCGCGCGCACCGAGCGTGGGCTGAGTCCGTGCGCCGAGCCGTAGTTGCCGAAGAAGAGCGCCGCCACCACCACCGCGATGGCGCCAGAGAAGGTTAGCGTCTCGGCCAGCAGATAGGCGCCATAGGCGGCGACGACGGTGGCCGTGATCTGAATCTGCGCCGAGTCAATCGCGCGTAGCAGCCGCGAGCCGACGTAGCCCACCACCACGCCCACCACCAGCGCGCCCGCCACCGTCAGCAGGAAGCGTCCGATGCCGCCCGCGAGGCCGAACGCGCCGCTGACGATAGCCACCAGGATGATCTGGAAGAGCGTGATAGCCGCGCCGTCGTTGAAGAGGCTCTCGCCCTCCACCAGCAGCGCCAGTCGCCGTGGCGCGCCCAGTTGGCGGAAGAGCGAGACGACGGCGATGGGATCGGTAGACGAGATCAGCGCGCCAAAGAGCAGCGCGATGCCCCAACTCAGCCCCAACGCCAGATGGATGATGGCGCCTGTCACCAGCGTGCCAATCAGCACACCCGGCGCGGCCAGCAGCGTGATCGGCAGCGCATTGCGCCAGAGGCGACCCGCTGGCACGTTATACGCGCCCTCGAAGAGCAGCGTCGGCAGGAAGACCAGCAAGATCAGGTCAGGCGTCAGGGTGATGTTCAGCGAAGCGGGCTGCAAACCGAGGAAGCCGACGACAACCAGCGCCACCGTATAGGGCAGTCGCACACGCTGCACAATGGCCGCCACCACGAAGACGATCAGCAGCAGCACCAGGAAGGTCTCAACGGTCGAGTGCAGCGTTGTCGGCATCGTATCCCTCCTGTCCCACCTGATCTCCTGATCCTCGCCCCCGCGCGCTGGCCACATCAGCAGTGTACGCGATACGAGCGCGATGCTTCGCGGATTCACGTTCGCCGGGTGGCGGCTGCGGACAAATGCTCAGGCGCCGCTCGGCGCTCGCGTGCTAGGGTGCTAGTGTCGGAGCAATATGCTCCCAGCCCGCAGAAGGTGGATGCGGGCGACACGGCAAGGCGGAGGGGAGATTGACAATGTACCGCATTGGCGCATGGCTCAGCCTCATCGGTGGCGGCATCGCGGTGGCGAGCGTCATCAGCGGTTTTCTGACAATCGGCAGCGATCCAGCCTACCAGGGGCGGATAGCGTTCGGCGCGGCGGCGCTGATTCTGGGCGCGTTCGCGGGCATCGCGGGCTTTCTGCGCATGCGCCCCGCGATGGCTGGCATCGTGATCATCGTGGCGGGGATCCTCGGCTATCTGGCGACCCTGCCCTGGTACATCAACACGCTCTACATCGCCGCCCTGCCGCTGTGGATCGTCGGCGGCGCGTTCCTGCTCTTTGGCGGGTTCGTGGCGCGGCGCGCGTAGCGCTTGCCAGCTACTATGGCTGCCCCCGGCTCTCACCCAAGAGCCGGGGGCATCGCTCTCCATGCCGCCAGAAGCGGGACGCGCTGGGTCAGTCAGTTCGCCGCTCCTGCTCTACTGTGCGGAGGAGAGCGCCATGCGTTCAGCGCCCAATGGACGGTTTGGATCAGACTCGTCGCAGCGATGACGCAGCAATCAGGAAAGGGGAAGCTCGCCATGTCAGCGCCAGCCTATGACCGCGAGACGATCCTGCGAGTCGTGCGGCACTGGCCGATCAACGAGCAAATTGCGCTTGCCGATGCCATCCTGGCCGATGCCATCCTGGCCGATGCCCGCACGGCCACTGGGCAGGTGTTGCGACCGCCCACTGTGCCATCCGCCGCGCTGCGCGGCATCCTCTCCAACGACCAACCTGCTCCCTCCGATGA
>JAICVT010000150.1 GCA_025935235.1 Ktedonobacterales bacterium
AAGGCAGTGGGCGCCAACGCGACAGAGTGACGGCATTTCGCGCCGCTTCGGGGCGCCCTACGCCGATAAGCCTTTGCCGAACATGCTATCAGAAATTTCCCTGTGAACGACGGCTTCTATATGTATATGCGCTTATGTACACCGCTCGCTACTTGACTAAACGTTCAATCAAGGCTATGCTCGCTCTTGCGTGAACGTTCAAGCAAGTGAGGTTCGCATGGATCAGCAGCGAGAGCCGGATACACAACAGGCGCCCCCAGAGCCAGAAAGCGCCTCTCCACACCATGGCCCCTCCGAACGCTCCGACAGCCAAGCGGGGCAAGAACGGCAACGGGAGGAGCAGATCCTGGAGGCTGCGTTCGAGGAGTTCGCGAGCCAGGGGTTCGCTGGCGCGACGATCAAGCGTATCGCCCAGCGCGCAAAGCTCGCATCTCAGGCGCTGATCTACTGGTACTTCCCGACGAAAGAGGCGCTCTTCCAGGCTGTGCTTACGCGGAGTCTGCCGATCACGCAGGTCGTCAATGATGCTACGGAACTGCTTGACCAGCCACCCGAACAAGTATTGCCGCGGCTGGCGCGGGCCTATCTGGCGATGGCCGACCATCCCGCGGCGTTGCGCCTGGTACGGCTCTTTGCGCCTGAGGTGTTGCGCCGTCCCGAGATCGCCGAGCTGCTGGGAGGTCGGGTCATCGGCCGAGTACTAACCTTCATCGAGCGCTACCTTGCCCGTCAGGTCGAGCTAGGCCGATTGCGTCCACATGACACACGGGTGAGCGCGCGCGCCTTCATCGGCATGACGCTGCCTCTGCTGGGCGGCAAGCTCTTCCTGCACACATTGGAGGTCGAAGACCTCGCAGATGATGACTATATCGGCGCAATCGTCGCGCTCTTCCTGCGCGGCCTTCAGGCTGAGGTTCAGGCTGAGGCGTGAGCTACCGCTGCCGACGAGATCGCAGCCCCAACATCAGTGACACAAACTCGCATTGAAGGGAGCGATGGCGCCATGTCTGACTTGCAATGGATCCGCTGGCTCGATGAGCCAGTCACCGCCGACGCGCATGCGCTTGCCTCGCTCGGCGGCAAGGGAGCGAACCTTGCGCACTTGCACGCGTTCGGGCTTCTGACGCCCGCAGGGTTTGTCATCACGACAGCGGCGTATGACGATTTCCTCGCCGCCAACCAGCTCGGGCATCTGATGGCGACTGATCCAGAGTCCCTGTCTGCGCGCATGCGAGAGGCCATGCGAGAGTCGCCGATGCCTGGCGATCTGCGCGTCGCGATCCTGGCGGCATATCAGCAGTTGGGCGCCGACCGCGCTGTCGCCGTACGTTCGTCGGGAACGGCGGAGGATCTGGCGACGGCGTCATTTGCGGGCCAGCACGATACCTTTCTGAATGTCATTGGCCCCGATGCGCTCCTCGCTGCGACGCAGGCATGCTGGGCCTCGCTCTGGACACCTCGCGCCGTCGCCTACCGCCAACAGCATGGGTGGGCCGACGAGTCAGCGGGCGAGACAGAACCAGCGGGGGCGCCGCCATTGGCGCTGGCCGTGGTGGTCCAGGTAATGGTTGACGCTGAAAGCGCGGGGGTCGCCTTTACCGCCAACCCCGTGACCGGTGACCGCACAGAGACAACCATCAGTGCGGTTCGTGGCCTGGGTGAGCGGCTTGTCTCTGGTGAGGGTGTAGCGGATGAGTGGGTTGTGCGGGGACGAGGGCCGGGCGCACAGACGACCTGCCGACGTGGCGCTGAACACGCGCTCACCACCGAGCAGGCGCTTGAGGTGGCGGAGGTCGCGCGGCGCATCGAGCAGCAGTTCGGCGCCCCGCAGGATATCGAGTGGGCGATTGATGCCGATGGCAAGCTCTTTGTGCTACAGGCGCGTCCCATGACCGCGTTGCCGGAGCCTGTGACGTGGGTGTCGCCCACGCGCGGCGGCTGGATGCGCAATTTCCGCCTGGGAGAGTGGCTCCCTGAACCTGTCACGCCGCTGTGCGAGACCTGGCTGCTTACGCGCATTGAGGAAGGCGAAGTCGCCGCTGAAGCGCGCGACTATGGCTTGCGTCTGCGGCATCCATATCACGCGCTTGCTAACGGGTGGTACTTCTCTTCGCCAGTCGGAGGCGGCGTATCGCCGCGCGGGCTTCTCTACGTCCTCACCCACCATCCGCAGTTGCTCGCGATTCTGGCGCTCAGCACGCGCCGTCCGGAGTACGGAGAGCAGTCGTTCATTGCGCCTGTCGCGCGCCGCTGGCGGGAGGAGACGTTGCCACGCTATCAGCGTCTCGTCGCGACATGGGAAGCGCGCGAGGTGGACGCCTCCCTCGCCGATCTGGTCACCGCGATCGACCATATTGCCAGCACAGTTGGCGACTATCTCTGGGACCTGAGTGTATCGGGGGGCCACGCCTGGAAGGCGGAACATGCGCTGGCGCGCTTCTATCGGCGGTATATCGTGAGACGGTTAGCCACGTCCGACGACGCGGCTGCATCGCGTGGCCACCAGGACCTGGTGCTTGGGCTGCCCGCGCCGTATACGATAACGCCACCCCATGCGGTCCACAGCCTTGACTGGATCCGTCCGACGCTGGGTGAGGGGGAGCGCGGTCCGCTGGGCGCGCACGATCTGGCCGAGCGACACGCCCGGATGACGCGTGTACGAGAGGAAGCGGAGCAGGCGTGCCGGAAGGCGCTGGCAGGGCAGCCCTCACGACGGCGTCGCCGCTTCGAGACACTGCTAGCGTTGGCGCAGCGCTACGCGGCGTTGCGCGAAGAGCAGGCGGGGTGGTTTACCCTCGGCTGGCCGTTCCTGCGGCGTGCGGTCCTGCGGCTGGGCGCGGAGGCGCAACGGCGGGGAATGATCGCACAGGCGGAGGATGTCTTCTTCCTCACGAAATCAGAACTGGATGAATGCCTTGGAAGCGATCAGGCTGAACCACATCTGGGCCAGCGGGATCTACGCGCGGCGGTCACCGCCAGGCGGAGCGAATGGGAGCGCCAGCGGCGACTCACTCCGCCGTTGACGCTGGGTAATCCTCTGGGCGCTCGGTTCATCGCGCGGATCGTGGATGGCATGCGGACGCCAGCAAAGCCGCACGCGGACGACGGCTCTCGTCCAGACGTACTACGTGGCATGCCCGCAAGCCCTGGCCGCGCCACAGGGCCAGTGCGAGTCGTGCGCGGTCCAGAGGACTTCACGCGCTTCCAACCGGGTGAGGTGCTGGTAGCCCAGGGGACCGCGCCCGCATGGACACCGCTTTTTGGCCTTGCAGTGGCAGTCGTGACCGACGGTGGATCGCTGGCGGCCCATGCGTCCCTGGTGGCCCGAGAGTATGGCATTCCAGCCGTCGTTGGTGTCGGTGATGCGACAGTGCGTCTGCGCGATGGCCAGCGCGTCACCGTGGACGGAAGCGCGGGAATCATCGAGACACAGGCGTGATCCGGGCATGCGACGCACACCTGCTTCAGATCGCGCCGTCCGCGCGCAACGCCGCGATGCTAGCCTCGTCGTAGCCAAGCGCCGTCAGAATCGCCTCGGTGTGCTGACCGACAGCGGGGATAGCGTCCATGCGCGGCTCGACGCCCTCCAGGTTGACGGGCGGCAGCAGCGCCTGGAGTGCGCCGACGGGCGAATCCACGCTGCGCCAACGGTCGCGCGCCTCAAGCTGCGGATGGTTCCAGAAGTCGCGCAGGTCGTTCATCCGCGCGTTGGCGATCTGCGCGCGATCCAGCCGCTCGACCAGCTCGGCGCTGCCCAGCGCGCCGAAGACGGCGTTGATCTCTTCATGCAGCGCCTCCCGGTTCGCCACACGCAGCGCGTTGGAGGCGAAGCGCGGGTCGTCGGCCAGCGCGGGCCGTTCCAGCGCGAGCGCGCAGAACGCCCGCCACTCACGCTCATTCTGCACCGCTAGATTGATCTGGCGTCCATCGCCCGCCGTGAAAGGACCATACGGCGCGATGGTGGCGTGGCTGGCGCCCGCGCGCGGCGGCGGCTCGCCGCCATAGGCGGTGAAGTAGGCGGGGTAGCCCATCCACTCGCCCAGCGCATCGAAGAGTGAGACATCCAGCGCGCAGCCCTGGCCGGTGCGCTCGCGCTGGTAGAGCGCCGTCAGGATGCCTGAGAAAGCGTAGACGCCAGCGGCGATGTCGGCCACCGAGATGCCAACCTTGGCTGGCGCGTCGGGCGTCCCTGTGATGGAGAGCAGCCCCACCTCGCACTGCGCCAGCAGATCATAGGCCTTCTTGTCGCGATACGGCCCCGACGTACCGTAGCCTGAGACGCCGCAGACGATCAGGCGCGGATAGGCGGCGCGCAGGGCATCCGCGCCAAAGCCTAGCCGCTCGACCGCGCCCGGCGCCAGATTCTGGAGGAAAACATCGGCCTCCGACACCAGCTTGCGCAGGATCTCGGCTCCGGCGGGCTGCTTGACATCGAGCGTGAGGCTCTCCTTCGAGCGATTGAGCCAGACGAAGTGGCTGGAAAGCCCGCGCACGGTCGCATCATAGTGGCGCGCGAAGTCGCCGACCGCCGGCCGCTCGATCTTGATGACCCGCGCGCCCAGGTCGGCGAGTTGGCGCGAGGCGAAGGGCGCGGCCACCGCCTGCTCCAGGGCCACCACGGTGATGCCGTCGAGCGGTCGTCCCATCGGTTCCGCCATCAGTACGACCTCGGCAGGCCCAGCTCGTGCTCGGCCAGATAGGCCAGCACGAGGTTGGTCGAGATGGGCGCGACCTGATACAGCCGCGTCTCGCGGAACTTGCGCTCGATGTCGTAGTCCACCGTCAGGCCGTAGCCGCCGAAGGTCTGCATGGCGACGTTGCCCGCCTCCCATGAGGCATCGGCGGCGAGCAGCTTGGCCATATTGGCCTCGGCGCCGCACGGCTGCGTCTGGTCGAAGAGGTCCGCCGCGCGGAAGCGCATCAGATCGGCGGCGCAGACGTGCGCATGCGCCAGCGCGATCGGGAACTGCACGCCCTGGTTCTGCCCGATCGGCCTGCCGAAGACGACGCGCTCGCACGCGCGCTGCGTCGCCTGCTCCACGAACCAGCGCCCATCGCCGATGCACTCCGCCGCGATCAGGATGCGTTCGGCGTTCAGGCCATCCAGAATGTAGCGGAAGCCCTGGCCCTCCTCGCCGATCAGATTGGCGGCGGGGATCTCCAGCCCGTCAAAAGTCAACTCGTTGGTCTCGTTGTTGAGCATGACGTTGATCGGCGACACGGTCAGCCCATGCCCAATGGCCTGCCGCAGGTCAACGATGAAGACCGAGAGGCCATCCGAGCGGCGTGTAACCTGCTCGCGCGGCGTGGTGCGGGCCAGCAGCAGCATCAGGTCAGAGTGTTGCACGCGCGAGATGTAGATTTTGTGTCCGGTGACGCGATAGTGGTCGCCCTCGCGCGTAGCGGTCGTGGTGATGCTGGTGGTGTCCACGCCAGCCTCTGGCTCGGTGATGGCGAACGCCTGGAGCCGCAGCGCGCCCGACGCGATGTCGGGCAGGTAGGCGCGCTTCTGCTCCTCCGAGCCGTGGCGCAGCAGCGTCCCCATCGTGTACATCTGCGCGTGGTAGGGGCCAGCGTTGCCGCCGGAGTGGTTGATCTCCTCGACGATCACACTGGCCTCGGCCAGGCTCATGCCTCGCCCGCCAAACGCGCGCGGGATGAGCGCGCCCAGCAGGCCCGCGCTGGTCAGCGCGCCGACGAAGGCGTCAGGATACGCGCGTCGCTGATCCAGCTCGCGCCAGTAGGTCGTCGGGTATCGCGCGCACAACGCCGCCAGCTCCGCGCGCAAGCTTTGATAGCGGGAATCACTCGCCATGCGCCGCCTCCTGTCCTGCCATACCTGCCATCGCCGTTCTGCCGCATTTCTGGGCGCCCGATAGCTCCGCAAACGCCGATTGAACGCTCCCATGTAAGACGCTAGCGTATCCGCGCGACGCGCGCCAGACTGCGAAATAGTGCGGATGCCCTTTCTTGTATCGCACCGTTACGTTATACTGCATCCATAGCCATACACAAGCTGGCGCCTCGATCCGCAGATTGTGGGATCGAAACCTCAGCAATGGCGCGGCGCTTGCGGTCGCTTCCAGTTCTACTACCCAAGCTGGAGGCGGATTAGCGAGCGTCCCAGGCACAGGTGGCTCCAGCGCGGGAGCCGCATTCGTACATCATCGTACCAAGCCTGAACAGAAAGGGTAGCCCATGTCCCACGGTCTCCCTCATCCAACCCAGTCGGCGCCCTCGCACGGGTTCCAGCGCATGCGGCGCGCGCTGCGCATCGCCCCCGCCCTGACCGTTGTCCCGCTGCTGGCCATGCTGCTGGTCGCGTGCGGCGGCAGCGGTGGGAGCAGCGGCGGCAACACCCTCGTCTTTGGCGCGCCAGTCTCGCTGACTGGCGCGACCTCGCACGAGGGCCAGGACACGCTGAATGGCTATCAGCTCTGGGCCAAGACCGTCAACGCCAAGGGCGGCATCAAGGTCGGCGACAAGTCTTACAACGTCAAGATCAAGTATTACGACGATGGCAGCAGCCCGACCAAGAGCGCCCAGCTCACGACGCAACTCATCACCGCTGACAAAGTCAACTTCCTGCTCGGCCCCTACGGCACCTCCGCGACGCTGCAGGATGAGACTATCGCCCAGCAGTATCAGATCCCAATGGTTGAGGGCAACGGCGCATCAACCGCGATCTTCTCGCAGGGCAACAAGTACATCTTTGGCGTGCTCAGCCCCGCGCCGAAGTACGCTGCCATCATGATCGAGGCGGCGCAGTCCGTCGCGAATCCGCCGCAGACAATCGCCATCATCTCGGCGAACGACGACTTCTCGAAAGGCGTCGCGGTGGCGGCCAAAGCCTACGCGACAGCGCACGGCATGACCGTGACGTATTATCAGGAGTATCCAGCGGGCGCCACTGACCTGACCAACGTGCTGACAGCGCTCAAGACCTCAAATAACGGCGGTCCGCCCGATATGATTCTCGGTTCGGGCCACGAGGGCGAGGCGATCGTGACGCTGAAGGAAGCCAAGCAGCTTGGCATCAACCCCAAGGTCTTCGCGTTCACCGTCGGCCCGGCCCTGCCCGACTTCGCCACCACGCTGGGCGGCGACGCCAACTATGTGCTGGGCAGCTCGCAGTGGACACCCCAGGTGAAATACCAGGGGACCGACGTTTTCGGCACGGCGCCGAACTTCGAGCAGATGTACAAGGCGCAGTACAACGCGGAGCCGTCGTATCAGGCGGCGGAGAGCGCGGCCTGCGGCGTAGCGTTCCAGGCGGCGATCGAGAAGGCTGGCTCGATTGATCCAACCAAGGTGCGCGACTCGCTGACCAGTCTGGACATTATGACCTTCTACGGCCAGATCAAGTTCGACTCGACCGGCTCGAACACCTTCAAGCCGATGGTCACGATCCAGATTCAGAACGGCCAGGTGGTGACGGTCTACCCGTCCAACGTCGCCAATGCGACGCTCCAGTATCCCACTCCGCCGTTCGGCAGCCGCTAGTTTCCTACGCTCGTTTCCCAATCCCTGACAGGCGCATGGCCAGCGACGCGACCCGCTCCGCGCTGGCCATGCGCCGCCAGGGCGTCCGCGCGGGCGCCCCACGATGACCGCGTGAAAGGGGTACTGCATGGCGTTCGGCCAGATCATCGTGAACTGGCTGCTGCTCGGCGGATTCTATGCGGCAGTCGCCCTGGGCTTCTCGCTCATCTGGGGCATCATGAATATCGTCAACCTGGCGCAAGGCTCGCTGATTATCGTCGGCGCCTATGCGGCGTTCGTGGCGTTCTCCAGGTTCCACATTGATCCCTTCGCTGGCATTCTCGTTTCGATGGTTGTGCTCTTCATCATCGGCTGGGTCATCCAGTACGTCGCGATCAACCGCGTCATCCGCGCGCCATTTCTGGTCACCTTCATGCTGACCTTTGGCCTCGACCTGCTCATCACCGACCTCGTGCAGCTCTTCTTTACCACCGACCTGCGCAGCATCAACACGAGCTATGGCGGCGCTGGCCTTACCATCGGCTCCACGCGCATCCCCTATGATCGTGTCGGCATCCTGATTATCGCGATTCTGCTGACGTGGGGGCTGAGCCAGTTCCTCAGCCGCACGCGCACTGGCAACGCCATTCTGGCGACGGGGATGGATCGCGACGCCGCGCGGCTGATGGGTGTGAACATCGCCAACATCTACGCCCTGACCTTCGCGATTGGCGCGGCGCTGGCGGGGGCGGCGGGCGCCATGCTGGCGCAGGTTTACCCATTCGCGCCCAGCGACTCTGGCACCTACACGCTCGACGCCTTCGTGATCGTCGTGCTGGGCGGGCTTGGCACACCGTGGGCCGCGCTGGCTGGTGGCATGTTGTTCGCGCTGGCCGAGACGGCGCTGCCGCTGCTGCCGGGCGTTGGCCCCGGCTATGAAAACGTGATCGCGTTCGGCGTGCTGGTGCTGGTGCTGATCGTACGTCCGACGGGTCTACTCGGCAAAGCGTTCTACGCCTAGGAGGTCGTCATGGCCATTTCACCCACAGCCCACGCGACCTCACCTGATGGGGGAAAGCCCGCCACACCGCCGCCCGCCCGCAGCAGCCGCCTGTGGCTGTGGAACACGATTGTCGGGCTGGTCCTGCTGGCCATCATCTCTATCGTGCCGCTCTTCAACGATCCCGCCCTGCTGCACACCTGGACGCTGATCGTGATGTTCTGCGTGCTGGCGCAGGGCTGGAACTTCATCGGCGGGTTCGTGGGCTACGCCGCCTTTGGCAACGTGGTCTTCTTCGGCCTCGGCTCCTACGCGGTTGGCATCATGCTCAACAGCAACAAGCCGTTTTGGCTGGGGCTGCTGGTTGCGTTGGTGATCGCCGTCGTCTTCGCCTTCCTGGTCGGTCTGCCGATTCTGCGACTGCGCGGACACTACTTCGCCATCGCCACGCTGGGCGTCGCCGAGGCGGTCGGCGAGTTCATCGCCGCACGCGACATCGGCGGCAGCGGCGGGCTGCTCTCGGTCCATCCGCCCACGCTGGCCGAGTTGCCGCTCTTTTTCTATGGCTTCGTCGGCCTCTCTGCCCTGACGCTGGTCGGGACCGCCATTCTCTCGCGCAGCAAGTTTGGCTACGCGCTAGTCGCCATCCGCGAGAATGAGCAGGCGGCGGAGGCGATGGGCATCGCGTCGTACTGGTACAAGGTCGCCGCCTTCATGCTGAGCGCCGCGCCCACCGCGCTGGCGGGCGGGCTCTACGCCTACTGGGCGACTGGCTTCGACCCCTCCACGGTCTTCGACGTCAGCTATTCTGTCGAGATGGTGCTGCTGGCATTCCTGGGCGGCGCGGGAACGATCCTGGGGCCGCTGCTGGGCGGCATCGCGTTTGAGTACATGTCGTACCAGTTCTCAGTCAGCGGGTTCACGCTGCACAACTCGCTGCTCGGCCTGTCCATCATCATCGTGACAATTTTCCTGCCACAGGGCTTCATCCGGCTGGTTCAGGAGATCTTGCGCCCGTCGAGCCTGGCGGGAGCGAACGAGTCCTACCTGCTGCGCATCAGAGAGGGGTTGCGACGTGTCCAGCGATTCATCGCATCCAACGGCGTCTGACACCGGCGCGGCGTCCACCTGGGCCACTGGCGATACGGGCGCTGCGCTGCTGGAGATCACCGGCGTGACCAAGCGCTTCGGCGGTCTGCCCGCCGTGGACAACCTCACCTGTGCTGTGCGCCAGGGTGAGACACTGGGCATCATTGGGCCGAATGGCGCGGGCAAATCAACGCTGATCGGGCTGATCGGCGGCTCGCTGGCGCCGACCTCAGGAGTCATCAGGTTCGATGGGCAGGACATCAGCCATCTCGCGCCCCACAACCGCGCCCGCATCGGCATCGCACGGACGTTTCAGGTGGCGCAGCCCTTCGTGGGCC
>JAICVT010000365.1 GCA_025935235.1 Ktedonobacterales bacterium
CCTTCACCTCTTCCTGACGCGCCAGACGAACGGTTGTAACCCGCAGTGGAAGGATAGGAGGGACGGCTAGCGAGGATGGTCTTGCGTTAGATAGTGATCTGACCACTTGCGCCCACATGTTACAATTTCATCATACTTGACCCGCGATCTCCGCACGCTCATTCCCCATATGCGTATCTTGCGCCGAGCGCGCGGCGACTAACGATCCAACGCTCTCGCACGCCGCTCGCAACACGCTCGCAGTGCTCTCGGATAGCTCCGAAGCCTAGCATCAGGAGTCAGCGCACTATGGCCGTCAATCTCGAGCTGCTTCGTCGCCTCAGCGAGACGCCCGGCGTCTCTGGCCGCGAGGAGCAGGTGCGCGCCATCGCCGTCGAGCAGCTCAGGCCGCTGGTGGATGAGCTATCGGTGGATGCGCTTGGCAACGTGATCGCCATCAAACACGGCGCCGGCAATCGCCAGGGGCCAAAGGTGATGCTGGCCGCGCATATGGATGAGATCGGCTTCATGGCGCGCTACATAGATGAGCGCGGCTTCGTACGCGTGCAGCCGCTTGGCGGGTTCGATCCGCGCACGCTGGTCGCGCAGCGCGTCGTTGTGCATACACGTGGCGGCGAGCGCCTGCGCGGCGTGCTGACGCCGGCCACCAAGCCAATTCACCTGCTGGGCGACGAGCGCCCTGGCGTACCGAAGCTCGAAGAATTCTATGTGGACCTGGGGCTGTCCGGCGAGCGCGTCAAGGAGTTGGTGAGCCTGGGCGATTCGATCACAATGGATCGCACCTTCGAGCTGGTCGGCGAGAACGTCATCGGCAAGGCGATGGACGACCGCACTGGCGTCTTCACGATGATCGAGGCGCTGCGCCAGCTCGGCGCGCACGAGGCCACCGTCGTCGCCGTGGCCACCGTGCAGGAGGAAGTGGGTCTGCGCGGCGCGACCACCGCGGCCTTCGCCGTCCAGCCCGATGTCGCCATCGCCATTGATACAACGCTGGCTGTGGATACGCCAGGCATGCCAGAGACCGAGGCGGTGACGCGGCTGGGCGACGGTGTGGCGATCAAGGTCTTCGACTCCAGCTTCATCCCGAACTTCAAGCTGGTCGAGCACTTGCGGAACGTGGCCGAGCGTCACGACATCCGGAGCCAGATGGAGGTATTGCCGCGCGGTGGCACCGACGCAGGCGCCATGCAGCGCTCACGCGGCGGCGCGGCAGCCATCACCATCTCGATTCCCTCGCGCTACGTGCATACGGTCAATGAGATGGTCAGCGTGGCCGACCTGGACGCCGCCGCGAAGCTGCTCGCGCGCTACCTGGAAGACGCGCACAGCGGCTCCTACGCGCTGTAGATCGAGCTTTTGGGGGCAGGATGGCTTCTCCCCGCTGGGGAGGGGCCGGAGGAATGTTCGCAGCAGCCTCCGCTGTCCCCGTGGAATACCGCGCCCCCAGCTTTTCGCTCGCACGGAGCCGAAGCTGGGGGCGTATTCTCGCCTGAGCACATGTTTGATACCAGATTCCGTGGGCCCCATTGTATCAGCGATGCCAACGACCGTTCACGCGAGGCGCTCTCGAGGCGCTCTGGCCCCCCACAAGATGGCGAGGCTTGTGCGTAGTGAGGCGTTCAGGAGGCGTCCAGGAGGCGTTCAGACGGTGGATCGCGCGCCACCACGTTCAACGCCCGATGCCGCGTCTGATCGCGGTGGCTGCCATCTCTTTCTGCCGTTATGCATTCGGGCGCATCGGGCGCAACGGGAGGCGCATGGATATAGATGCGGAACGCTATTGAATCCGTGGCCTATCCACCCTATCCACCCTATCCACCCATCAGCGACTACGCCCTTATTGGCGATTGTCGCGGAGCAGGACTCGTCTCTAAAGACGGCTCGCTCGACTGGCTCTGTCTTCCGCGCTTCGACAGCCCATCCATCTTCGCTGCCCTGCTCGATGCCGAGCGGGGAGGCCGTTTCCGCATTCGGCCCAGCGGAGAGTTTAGCGCCACGCGCCGCTACCTCCCGGACACGAACATCCTGGAGACCACCTTCACCTCTCCCGGTGGCACAGTCGCCCTGCGCGATCTTATGCCGGTCTCTTCCGAGGAGGACAAACGGGCGCGCCTGGCGCCTCAGCATGAGATCTTGCGCGAGGTGGAAGGGCTCTCCGGCGAGATGGAGCTCGAGATCCTGTACCAGCCTCGTCCCGAATACGGCCGGAGCCGACCCATCCTGCGACAGCGTGGCGCACTGGGCTTCTGGTGCGAACTCCACGGGGCAGCGCTGGCGCTACATAGCGAACTGCCGCTAAAGGTGCTCGATGACGGGCGGAGCGCAGGCGGAGTCGTCCGGATTCGGGCGGGCGAACGGAAATACCTCTCCTTGGCGTATAGCGACGAGGGTCCGGCCGTTGTCCCGCTCCTTGGATCGGCCGCATGCGACAGATGCGAGCGATCCGCCCGGTGGTGGCAAGCATGGGCCGCCCGCTGCACATACCAGGGTCCCTATCGCGATATGGTCGTGCGCAGTGCGCTAGCGCTGAAGCTGATGGCCTACGCGCCGTCCGGCGCCGTTGTCGCGGCGCCTACCACCTCGCTTCCCGAACAGCTCGGCGGCGTCCGCAACTGGGATTACCGCTACTGCTGGCTGCGCGACGCATCCTTCACGTTGCGCGCGCTCTTCACTCTGGGCTACGACGAGGAAGCGCATGCCTTCCTCAGTTGGATGCTCCACGCCACGCGCCTCACCTGGCCAGAGCTCCGTGTCCTCTACGATGTCTATGGCGAGGCGCGGCTGTCCGAACGCGAGTTGTCTCACTTGTCGGGCTACGCCGACTCGCGGCCAGTGCGTGTCGGCAACGACGCACTCAATCAGCTCCAGCTCGATGTCTACGGCGAGGTGATTGATGGTATCGCGCGATTCGCGGATCGCACGGGTCGTTTCGATCGCGACACCAGCCGCATGCTGGACGGGCTTGGCCGCACGGTCTGCAGGCGCTGGCGCGAGCCAGACGAAGGAATCTGGGAGGGTCGCTCGGGCCGTTTCCACCACACGCACTCGAAGGCGCTATGTTGGGTCGCGCTTGACCGACTCATCACCATGCATGAAGCCGGACACCTAAGCGTCTCGGTGGACCTGTTCCGCGCCCATCGTGATGCGATCCGGACGGAGGTTGAGACACACGGCTATAACGTGCAACTGGGAACGTATACGAGCACGTTCGATGGGACCGAGGTAGATGCCAGCCTGTTAACCTTGCCACTGTATGGATACGTCGCGGCGACGCACCCGCGGATGCGGTCCACGTGTACCCGCATACACGAGCGGCTCGCCCGTGGAAGCCTGCTCTATCGCTACGAAACAGGCGCCGACGACGGGCTCCCACCTGGTGAGGGCGCCTTCGGCATTTGCAGCTTCTGGGGCGTCGAATGCGCGGCGCGAGCTGGCGATGTCGTCGGCGCCACCCAAACGTTCGAACAGCTGCTCTCTTACGCGAACGATGTTGGACTCCTCGCCGAGGAGATCGACCCCGCATCAGGCACAGCACTCGGCAATTTCCCCCAGGCATTTACCCATGTGGGTCTCATCAACGCCGCCCTGACGCTCGCTGAGCGCCAGGGTCAGCTTGCGCCCACCGAGCACGACCGGGTATCCTCCCAGGCAGGCACGGAGGCAAGACCATGAACACGCGCAACATCACTCTCTGGGGATTCGTGAGTACCCTGATCCTGACGACCTTCATGGCAGGCAGCCAGGCGCTAGGCTTGACCCGCATGAACCTGCCCTATCTGCTGGGTACGATGGTCACAAGCGACCGGGACCGCGCCAAGGTGGCGGGATTCGGAATGCATCTCGTGAATGGCTGGCTCTTCGCCTCCCTCTATGCAGCGGCCTTCCAGAGCTGGCGACGAGCGACCTGGTGGTTGGGCGCTGCCATCGGAGTGGTGCACGCGCTCTTCGCCCTGGTGGCGGTCGGGTCGTTGTTACCCGCCCTGCACCCGCACATGGCTACCGAGGAGCAGGGTCCCACACCAACCCGGCAGCTTGAGCCGCCGGGCTTCTTGGCGCTGCACTACGGCCGCCGCACGCCCCTCTCGGTGATCATCTCCCACCTCGTCTATGGGGCCATTCTGGGCGCGTTCTATCGTCTGCGCTGAGGCCAGGTGTCTGACCCCAG
>JAICVT010000382.1 GCA_025935235.1 Ktedonobacterales bacterium
GCGCGCTGGGCGGGCTGGGAGCCCGGAGCGGCACTCGTCGGCTGGTCGTGGCTGGAGATGGCGAACCACGCGCCGCGAGGCTGCATCAGGCGTCGCCAGCGCCAGCGAGCCACTGGCCGACGCCAGCCACTCGCCACCCATCTGCCGCTGGTCTCCTGGCTGATCGCTGGGCTGATCGCCTGCATACGCGCTGCTCCCTCCACTGTCGCCGACTCGCCGAGCGCTCGCGCGCCCATGCCACTGACACGCGCGAGCCATCCTGTTCGTGACAACGAACACGCGCGTTGGTGGTCGTATGGCGCTGCCTGCTCACTATCTGGCGCCAACGTTGCGCAGTGTGCGATGGTACATGTGTCACCGCGCGCTGCGCGGTGGTCGCAGACTGATCGTGACACTGGCCCAGACGCGCCCAATCGCACGCTCGCCGACGCACTTGATCTCCGCGAGGAGAGGAACGGCGCTCATGGATTCGTTCAATTCGAGTGGTCCTCTGAAGTCATCTCATTCCTTCGATGTCGCTGATTCCCTCAGCCCCGACGCGCCCGCTGCCCCATCGTCCTCCGCACAGCCCGCCGCCCAGCAGACGCTCGTTGCTGAGCGCGCCCCGCTGACCTTCCGGCGTCAGCTCTCGCTCAGCGCGCTATGGCTGGGAACCAACGCCATCTCGGCGGCGCTGCTACCGATCGTGCTGCCAATCCAGATCTTGCTGTTCATTGCGCCGGGCGCGGTGGGCGATGTGCGGCAAGCCGAATATCTGGGCTGGATCTCGGCGCTGGGGGCGGTTGTCGCGCTGGTCGTGCCGCCGCTGGTGGGCGCGCGCTCCGACCGCACCACGCTGCGCATGGGCCGCCGGCGGCCCTACATCCTCGTCGGGGTGGTCATCGCGGTCGCAGGGGCGTGGGCGCTGGCGCAGGCCGACGACCTGAACTCGCTGACCATCAGCTTTCTGGTCCTGCAGCTCGGGTTCAACGTCACTGTCGGCGCCTATCAGGGGCTGCTACCCGACCTGACGCCAGAGCGCCAGCGCGGCGCGGCTTCTGGCTATATGGGGCTGATGACCATCCTGGGCAATGTCGGCAGCCTGGCGCTGGCGGGCGCGCTGTTGGCCAATGTCACGCTCACCAACGCGGGCGATGTCAGCGGGCGCGCGGCGATCATCCACGGCTCGGCGATCTTCTACTTCGCGACCGCCGCGGTGATGGCGCTGACGGCGGTCGTCACCGTCGTCTGGACGCCTGAAACGCCCTTCAGCGCCGTCGGCGTCGCCGCGCTGCGCCCACAGCCGCGCGGCCTGGGACGGCTGGAGCGCGGCCTGCAATCGCTGCGCACGCTCTGGCTGGAGCCGTGGAAGAGCCACAACTTCACGTGGGTCTTCCTGACGCGCGGCTTTGTGATGCTGGGGCTGACGCTCTTCCTGACCTTCATCGAGTACTACTTCGCCAACGTCGTCCATGTGACCAATTTCGTCAGCGCGACGGCCTGGGTGGCTGGGCTGGCGCTGGTCGGAGCCATTCTCAGCGCGCTGACGCTGGGCATTCTCTCTGACCACATGAACCGCGCGCTGCTGGTCGGCGTCTCCACCGCGCTGATGGCGCTGCCCGCGATGGCGTTCGTCGTGCTGCCGGGGCGCATCCCGCTGTGGCCGCTGGGCCTCGTCTTTGGTCTGGGCTACGGCGCCTATACCAGTGTGGACTGGGCGCTGGCGGTGGATGCGCTGCCCCAGCAGGCCAACGCCGGCAAAGACCTCGGCATCTGGAGCGCCGCCTCGACCCTGCCCGCCATTCTGGCGCCCGCGCTGGGCGGCGCGGTCATCGCGCTGGTGGATGCGATCTACCACCAGACGGCGCTGGGCTATCAGGTGATCTTCGCGCTGGCGGCGCTCTTCCTGGCGCTGGGCGCCGTCTTCGTCTCCTTCATCCGTGGCGATCAGCCCGCGCGGGCGGCGCAGACAGCGGCGCGGCCACGACGACCGGGGCTGGGCTGGCGGCTGGCTGGCGCTTCGCACGGCGGGCAGGCACGCGGCTTCTTGCGCTTCTGGCCGATCTGGGAGCGCATCTACGGCTTCTTCCTGCCGAGCGTCGAGATTCCCAACGCGCCGCACAACGTCATTCACGTCCACTTCGGGCGCTACCGGGGCCAGCCCATCACACTGCCCGATGGAACCCACATCGCGCGTGGCGCCTACATCATCGATCTGCACTTCAACAATCGCAAGCTGGGCGCGGCGTCACGTACCGAGGGGCCTTTCGGCCTGACGCGCCTGATCGCCGATGACCTGGGGGCGCTGGGCGTCTGGGCGAGCGAGCCGGGCAGCCCAGCGGCGCGATCCGAGGCCGTGCGTGGCATGACGCTGATCGGGCGAGCCGCGCCACGCATCGGCTTCACGATCCGCAAGCGCCCAGTGACTGTCGGCGCGTGGTTCGACCGCTTCTACATGCAGGGTCTGATGGCGATCTACAATCCCGACGGCCTGCGGCGACTGCAGCGCGGCACGACCTACGGCGCCTACCCTGTCGAGGTCTGGATGTCGCGTGCGGAGCTGCTGCGACGGTATGGCGACCTGACCCCCCAGCCCCCTCTCCCAGAGGGCGAGGGGGAGCCAGCGGAGTAGGGCGCGGAACCTCTCCCCCTGCCCCCTCCCCTTCAGGGAGGGGAACTCAGGCCAGGCAGCACGGCGCGGCCCTCACCCCAGCCCTCTCCCAGCGGGAGAGGGAGCCGGAGGGTTAGCGTCAGGCGCGCGGGTCGCGCGCCGTGCGAGGTCAGCGGGAGAGGTTCCGCCTGCCCAACGCCAGAACTCTCACTGAAATTCCAAAAATTTCGTCGCGCTTCGCGCGACTCTCCGTATCGCCATCGCGCCGTTGTAGTATACGATTTTTAGAAGAACTGAGTACACGAGAAATGTAATGTGTTATGAACCAGCCGGGACGCGCGACAACGCCAGCCGGAAGCCGTCGTAGTGGTCGCGGCCGCCCGGCCCGTCGTAGTTGCGGCACGCCGCGCGCGCGTACCTGGCGCTGTTGACCCACGAGCCGCCACGCAGCACACGATTTTCAGTGGAATCCAGCGCCTCACGACCATCAGTCAGAGTGTACTTGTAGGGCTTGTAGAGGCTGCTCGTCCACTCCCAGACGTTGCCTGCCATCTCCTCGGCGCCCCATGGGCTGGCCCCGCTGGCGAGGTAGGAGCCAACCGGAGTGGTCGCGCCAATGCCGCTCTCGCTGGTGTTGCAGCGGGTCTGGTCGAAGCTGTCGCCCCAGGGATAGATGCGGCTGGCATTGGCGCGTGGATCCCAGCGCGCCGCTTTCTCCCACTCGGCCTCGGTCGGCAGCCGCCAGCCTGGCTCGCCCGTCGCCTCACGCAGCCACTTCAGATAGGCCTGCGCGTCCTGCCACGAGACGCAGACGACCGGGTGATCGAGTCGCTGGAGCTGCGTCTGCCAGGTCACGCTCCGAGATGCAGGAGGCTCGCGTACAGCTTTGGTGTTTACCGCCAGCGCGTACTCGGCCACCGTCACCGGATACTTGCCGATCTGGAAGGCAGCCACCTCGACGGGGCGCTGCGGCGTCTCGTCGTCGTATGCCTGCGGGTCGTGCGCCTTGTCGCTGCCCATCAGGAAGCGGCCGGCGGCGACGCTGACCAGCGGCGGGACGATGGCGGGCGCGCCGTGCGGGTTGACGCCGCGAAAGCCAAGGCTGGCCAGCCGCGCTGGGACGGCGGGCGCGGGGTAGCGTGGCTGCGGCGCTGGGGCGACGACTGGCTGCGCCGCCGCCACGACGGGCGCGCGGGCAGGCTGCGGCGCTCGCGGCTCCAGCAGCGGCGCCAGCCGGGCGATCAACTGCTCGACATCGTGATTGAAGTGGTGGTCGGAGCGCACATCCGTGCCATTGCGATACGCCAGCGCCGCGATGCTGGGCGGCAGGTCGCTCTCGCGCGGGATGCCCACGCCATGCGCCAGCACC
>JAICVT010000109.1 GCA_025935235.1 Ktedonobacterales bacterium
ACTACTTTCGAGACGCGAGCGACCTGGACGACCGTTTCTTGCAGGTCGAGCCGCGTTGCATCAATCTTCGGCATGAATCTTCCGATCTCCTCGCGCCTAGAAGTCGAGTCCGCCCTTGCGGGCGCCATCGGCCAGGGCGGCGATGCGCCCATGATAGATGTAGCCGCCGCGATCGAAGACCACCCGCGTCAGGCCAGCGGCCTTCGCGCGCTCCGCCAGCAGGCTGCCCACCTGATAGGCGACTTGCACCCGGCGATTGGCCTCGATGCCGCGATAGGCGCCTGGCGTCGCGTCCTCGCCCTCAGCGGGCGCCTTCAGCGTCGCCTTCACCGTGGCCAGGTCCGCATCGCGCGACGAGGCGGAGACCAGCGTGCGGCCTTGCGAGTCGTCTACGATCTGCGCGTAGATCTGGTTGCCGCTGCGGAAGACGCACAGGCGCGGGCGCTCGCTCGTTCCGGTCAGGCGCTTGCGCACGCGCAGATGGCGGCGCAGGCGCGACTGATTCGCATACTGCTTCTTAATCATGCGCTACTTCTTCTTCCCGCCGACCTTGCCGGCCTTGCCCGCCTTGCGCCGGATGACCTCGTTGGCGTACTTGATGCCCTTGCCCTTGTATGGCTCAGGCTTGCGAATCGAGCGGATATTCGCCGCGACCTGCCCGACGAGCTGCTTGTCAATACCGATCACGGTGAGCTTCGTCGGCCCCTCCGTGGTGAACGAGATGCCCGTTGGCGGGTTGACCAGGACGGGATGCGAATAGCCCACCGAGAAGACCAGATGGTCGCCCACCTTGGCCACGCGATAGCCCACGCCGTTGATCTCCAGCGATTTGCTGAAGCCGACGTTGACACCCTGCGTCATGTTGAAGAGCAGCGTGCGCGAGAGGCCATGCAGCGACTTGCTGGTCTTGCTGTCATCCGGACGCGAGACGGTCAGCGTGGCGCCATCCTGCTGGATCGTCATCGTCTCTGGGAAGGTATGTGTCAGCTTGCCCTTGGGTCCGGTGACGACCACGGTGTTGTCAGCGCCAATCTCGACTTTCACACCGGAGGGTACTGTAATCGGAGCGCGACCGATACGAGACATGTGTCGTCCTCCTTACCAGACGTAGCAGACCACTTCGCCGCCCAGCCCCAGCTGGTACGCCTTGCGGCCCGACATCACACCCTGCGGCGTCGAGATGATCGCCGTGCCCAGGCCGCCCCGCACGCGCGGAATCGCGTCGCGGCGGGTGTAGACGCGCAGCCCCGGCTTGCTGACGCGCTTGAGCTGTGTCAGCACGGACCGCTTGTCCACATAGCGCAGGGTCAAGATGACGGCGCCCTGCGGGCCGAAGGGATTCTCTGGCCGACGGTCAACGGCGTAGTCTTTGATATAGCCTTCCTCTTTGAGGATCTGCGCAATGGCGATCTTCATGTTGGAGGAAGGGATCGTGACGCGCGTGTGGCGCGCCATGACCGCGTTGCGGATCCGTGTCAGCATATCCGCGATGGGGTCGGTCATATTCATGCCGCGTGTTCTCCTCGCCAATCCAACGCAGTCTACCAGCTCGACTTTGTCACGCCGGGAAGCTCACCCCGGAGCGCACGCTCGCGGAAGCAGATGCGGCAGAGGCCGAACTTGCGGATGTACCCGCGCGGGCGACCGCAGACGCTGCACCGGTTGTGCTGCTGGGTCGAGTGCTTGGGCTTGCGCTGGGACTTGACGATCATCGAAGTTTTTGCCATCGTTGCCCCCTCCAGGGCGAGAGACCGGGCTTCGGCGGGTGGCGCGCTCGTGGCGGCGTCAGCCGGGGCGCCGGGGCGCTGTGGCCGGTTTCCGGGCTCCTTGTCCCGCTTGCTGCGGATCAGATAGTAGAGTGGCGCGCGTGCGCGCCCTGACATTATTTCTTGCTGAAGGGCATGCCCATCAGCGCGAGCAGACGGCGGCCCTCTTCATCGGTGCGGGCGGTGGTCACGATAGTGATCTCCATGCCGCGCACTTTGTCTATCTTGTCGTAGTCAATCTCTGGGAAGGCGAGCTGCTCTTTCATGCCCAGCGTGTAGTTGCCGCGCCCGTCGAAGGCGTCCGTCGGGACACCCTGGAAGTCGCGCAGGCGAGGCAGCGCCAGCGTTATCAGCTTCTCGAGGAAGTCGTACATGCGCTGGCCGCGCAGCGTCACCATCACGCCGATGGGCATGCCCTCGCGCAGCTTGAACGCCGCGACCGAGCGCTTCGCCCGCGTCACCACGGGCTGCTGGCCGGTGATGTCGGCCAGGTCGCGGCGCGCGTTCTCGATGGCCTTGGGGTTCTGAGTTGCCTCGCCCAGGCCGATATTGATGACGACTTTATGCACCTCGGGGACCTGCATCGGGTTCGAGTAGCCGAATTCCTTGCGCAGCCCCGGAGCGACCTCGTTGAGGTAGCGGCTCTTCAGGCCAGATGTGATCGTGGTGGCCACGGCGTACTCCCCTTATTCCCTCGTGTGCTCTTCAATCGCCTTGCCGCAGCGCTTGCACACCCGGCGAGTCCGCATCTTCTGGTCGGTTCCCATCGGCACGCGCTCATGCGCGATGCGCGTCGGCTCGCCGCATTCCGTGCAGATCACCATCACGTTCGATACATGCAGCGGCATCGTCTTGTCAATGATGCCCGCCTGCACACCCGCGCCTGCCCGCACATGCTTCTTGACCATATTCACGCCCTCCACGATCACCTTATTGGCGCGTGGGAGCGTGGAGAGCACCTTCCCGCGCTTACCGCGGTCTTTGCCCGCCAGCACGAGGACGGTGTCTCCCGTATGCACGTGTAGCTTGGCCAGGTGCAGGGGCTTGCGCTGCTTCAACTTTGGGTCAGCCATTGCGATATGTCCCTCGTTCCCTTGCCCTTTGGCCCTCGTCTGTTTGTTTCATCGCGTCATCGCTGCCAGCGGCGCCCTAGAGCACTTCTGGCGCGAGCGAGATGATCTTCATAAAGGCGCGATCACGCAGCTCGCGCGCGACCGGCCCGAAAATGCGCGTCCCACGGGGGTTGTTGCCCCCAGAGATAATGACGGCGGCATTGTCGTCGAAGCGGATGTGGCTGCCATCGGCCCGCCCATACTCCTTCGCGACGCGCACCACAACCGCCGTGACGACCTCGCCCTTCTTGACCGTGCCATTAGGCGCGGCCTGCTTGACAGACGCTTTGATGATGTCGCCTACCCCAGCGTAGCGGCGGTTCGTGCCGCCCATCACGCGGATACACATGATCTCTTTCGCGCCGGTGTTGTCGGCTACCTTGAGCCGGGTCTGCACCTGAATCATGCTAGCGTTCCTCCGTCTCCGTCGTGTGTGGGTCGAGCTGCGACACCACCTGGGCGACAGACGGGGCCTGCGCCGCGCGCTTCACGATTTCGACCAGACGCCAGCGCTTGTCTTTGCTGATCGGGCGCGTCTCTTCGATGCGCACCAGGTCGCCGGGCAGCGCCTCGTTATATTCGTCGTGCGCCTTGAATCTGTTCGTTGACTTATAGGTTCGCTTGTAGAGCGGGTGGCGCTTGAGCGACTCGACAGCGACCACGATGGTCTTCTGCATCTTGTTGCTCACCACACGCCCGGTCTTCTGCTGCCGACGCGAGCGATGCTCGGCTGGCGCGGTCGTCGCGGTCGTCGCGGTCGTCCCAGTTGTCCCAGTTGTCCCAGTTGTCTCAGGCTTCTTGACCCGTGGGGCGCGCGGTGCCCGGGTGGCCGCGGCAGTCGTTTCGGTCTTCCCGGCCTTCTCGGTCTTGGTGGTACGCGTCGTCCGTGGCGTCTTAGGCGCCCCAGACGGAGTCGCGCCCGTCTTGCCCTTGCCGGCGGCTGGCTTTGCCGTGCTCATCGGTTACTCCTCTCCGGCCTGCTCGGCCGGTTCGTCGATCAGCTCACCGGCCGCCGCCAATTGCCGTGCGTGCTGCAACTCACCCAGGTGGTGCATCAGCCGGGCGATGTTGGCCTTGACCTTCGGGAACTGCCGATTGTCCTTGACTTCACCGCGCACCTTCTGCAGGCGCAACTCAAAGAGCTTGCGGCGCAGGTCAGCAAGCTCCTGGTGTGCCTGGGCCGCGCTCATGCCCCGAATTTCGCGGCGGCGCTCACTCAGCTTCGACACCCTCGGCCTCCTGTCGGACGATGAACTTGGTCTTGATCGGCAGCTTGTTCGACGCCAGGCGCATCGCCTCTTTGGCGATATCTTCGCGCACGCCGCCCAGCTCGAAAATGATGCGTCCGGGCTTGACCACCGCCACCCAGTGGTCGGGTGCGCCCTTGCCTGAACCCATGCGGGTCTCGGCGGGCTTGGCCGAGATCGGCTTATCCGGGAAGACGCGAATCCACACTTTGCCACCGCGCCGGATGTAGCGGTTGATGGCGATGCGGGCGGACTCGATCTGGCGCGCTTCGAGCCAGACCGGCTCGAGCGCCTGCAAGCCAAACTCGCCGAACGCGATGGTGTTGCCGCTGTGTGCGGCTCCCTTCATGCGTCCGCGATGCTGCTTGCGATATTTCGTACGGTTTGGCGCCAGTAACATGGCTCTTGCTCCAGTTCATCGGTCGCTGCCACTCCACGCCTCCCATCCCCAGGCGGTGGGAGTGGCCCAAGACCGATGAGAACGATGAGAACACGTGCGAGCGTCGGACGCTGTCGCGCGTCCTCTGCGCGATTTATTCCTCTGCTGTAGTCTCCGTCGTCGGCTGGGCCGATGCCTCAGGCTGCGTTGGCGTGGCCGGAGTGGTCGGCTCTGTCGCTGGCGTCAGCGGGGCGGCCTCTGGGCGCGGCGGGCGCGGCGCGCGTGGCGCCGGACGCGGCGCGCTGGCGATACCCGTGCCGGCGCCGCCTGTGGCTCCGCTGGAGCGCGGGCCACGCGGGCCGGCCCCCGGGCCACCACGCCGATCGCCGCCGTAGCCACCCTGGCCACCGCGCCGATCACCGCCACCACGCCGATCACCGCCGAAGCCGCGATCACGGTCGCCGCCACCACGCCGATCACCGCCGAAGCCGCGATCGTTGCGCCGGTCGCCAAAGCCGCGCTCGCCGTGGCGCTCACCCGTCAGGCTTACCTGCGTCGCGGCCTGCGCGGCGCCCAGGCCAGCCTGGCGCGCCTTCTCTGGTAGCACGTCGCCATGATAGATCCACACCTTGATGCCGATCAGGCCGGTTGTGGTGTGGGCCTCAGCGAAGCCGTAGTCAATGTTCGCGCGCAGCGTTTGCAGCGGCACGCTCCCCTCGACCTCTTTCTCGACCCGCGCGATCTCCGCGCCGCCCAGGCGCCCGCCGCAGACCACCTTGATGCCCTTGGCGTTGGCGCGCATGGCCTTCTGCACGGCCTGCTTCATCGCGCGGCGGAAGGCGACGCGCTTCTCCAGCTGCTCGGCGATGCTACGGGCCACCAGGGTCGCATCAACCTCCGGGTTGCGGATCTCGTGGATGCTCAGGCGCACTTTCTTGCCGCCTGTGCCCTTCTCGATCTCCTGCCGCAGCCGCTCGACGCTCTCGCCGCTCTTGCCGATGACGATGCCCGGCTTGGCGGTGTAGACCGTCACCGAGATGTTGCCCGCCACTCGCTCGATCTCGATCTTCGAGACGGCGGCGTTGGCCAGCCGCTTGTTGATCTGCGCGCGAATCTTGCGATCTTCCGCGAGCAGGTCTTTGTAGTCACGCCGCGCATACCAGCGCGACTGCCAGCCTTCGATCACTCCGAGACGAAAGCCGGTCGGATTTACTTTATGCCCCAATCGAGCGCCTCCTCTGACCGACTACGCCCGCCGACGGGCAGCGCGACGCGCGCCCGCTGGAATGTCGGCTGGATCATCCGAAACATAGACTGTGATGTGCGAGCTGCGGCGCAGGATGCGCGAGGAGCGGCCATGCGAGCGCGCACGCACGCGCTTGATGGTGAACCCCTCATCCGCAATCGCGTTGGTGACCCAGAGTTCGTCCGGATCCATCGTGTAGTTGTTCTCAGCGTTCGCCGCCGCCGAGGCCACGACCTTGTACACGTCGCGCGCCGGAGCGTTCGGCAGGAACTTCAGAATCGCCAGGGCCTCGCCCACACGGCGACCACGGATCGCATCGGTCACGCGGCGCACCTTGCGGACGGGATGGCCCACATTCTTGGCGATAGCAAAGGTTTCCATCGTTCTTCTTCGCCTTCCCGCGCGCTAGCGCACCGATGTGGTTCGCTCGCTCTTGCCGCCCGCGTGGCCGTGGAAGCGCCGCGTCGGGGCGAACTCGCCGAGCTTGTGACCCACCATGTTTTCGGTCAGATAGACCGGCACATGCTGCCTGCCGTTATGCACCCCGATCGTCAGCCCGACCATCAGCGGGATGACCGTCGAGGCGCGCGACCAGGTCTTGATGACTCGCTTGTCGGTTCCCCGCGCCATCGCCTGCACCTTCTTGAGCAGGGAGGGATGGATGTAGGGGCCTTTCTTTGTCGAACGTGACATGCGCTCTTGTACTCCTCAGGCTCTTTTCAGGTCGCCTAGCGGCCCCTACCAGCGTTGCGCCGACGGACAATGAACTTATCGGTGCGCTTGTTGTGGCGAGTGCGGTAGCCCATCGCCGGCTGCCCCCATGGGGTCTGCGGCTGGCCACCGATCGGCGCGCGGCCCTCACCACCACCATGCGGGTGGTCAACCGGATTCATCACCGAGCCGCGCACATGCGGGCGGCGGCCCAGGTAGCGCGAGCGGCCCGCCTTGCCGATGGCGATATTCTCGTGATCGAGATTGCCCACCTGGCCAATCGTCGCCATGCAGTTCACGTTGATCAGCCGCTGCTCGCCAGAAGGCAGGCGCACCTGCGCGTAGTCGCCTTCTTTCGCCATCAGCTGCGCCGCCGCGCCCGCGCTGCGAACGATCTGGCCACCCTTGCCGATGTACAGCTCGATGTTGTGAATCACCGTGCCGGTCGGGATGTTGCGCAGCGGCAGCGCATTGCCAACGCGAATCTCGGCGTCTGGCCCGCTCATCACGTGGTCGCCGACCTTCAGGCCATTGGGCGCGATAATGTAGCGCTTCTCGCCGTCCACATAGTGCAACAGGGCGATGCGCGCCGAGCGGTTGGGGTCATACTCAATCGAGAAGACCTTCGCCGGAACACCAAACTTGTTGCGCTTGAAGTCAATGATGCGATAGCGCTGCTTCACACCGCCACCGCGATGCCGCGACGTGATGCGCCCCTGGTTGTTGCGCCCTGCCTTCGACACCTGCTTCTTCAGCAGCGAGCGCTCCGGCTTCGAGCGGGTGATCTCCTCGAATGAGGAGACCGACATCCCGCGCCGCCCGGGGGACGTCGGCTTGTAGTTCCGAATAGGCATTCGTGTCCTCCCCAGTGCGGCTTACGCCTGCAACTCCGCGATGGCCTGGCCAGGGGCCAGCGTCACAATCGCTTTCTTCCACGGGCGCTCTTCCTTGTGGTAGATGCCCTTGCGCGTGCGCAGCGTGCGCGCCTTGCCCGGCATGCGAATCGTGTTGACCCGCACCACCTTCACCCCGAAGAGTTGCTCGACCGCCATGCGAATCTCATACTTGTTGGCTTCGAGCGCGACCGCGAAGGTGTAGCGCGGGACGATCTCGCCTTTGGGGGTCTTGGTGTTCTGGAGCATCACGCTCTTTTCGGTGATGATGCCCTGCTTGATGATCTCGGTGATTTCCATCGTCGTCTACCCCCTCGCCTGCCGAGCCGGTTGGGCCTGCGCGGCTTCCATCTCGCGCCGCGCCTTGCGGCGGGCGGCGGCGCGCGGGTGACGCTTGGCGACCAGCGCGTCATCGGCCTCGGCGCCAAACATCTCGACGATGCGATCAACTGTCGCCAGCGGCATCATCAGCGTGTCGTACTTCAGAATCTCGATCACGTTGATCGAGGAGACATGCCCCATCTTGATGCGATGGATGTTGCGCGCCGAGAGGATCACGTTCTCGTCTCGCTCTGGCATCAGCAGCAGCACATTGCGCTCGATGGGCAGGTTGTCGAGCAGCGCGAGCATGTCCTTGGTGCGCGGCTCCTCGAACTTCAACGAGTCCATCAGCAGCACTTTGCCGTTGGCGACCTTGTCAGACAGCGCCGAGCGGATCGCCAGCCGCTTCACCCGCCGCGGGATGCTGCGGTCATAGGTGTGCGGGCGCGGGCCAAAGACGCTGCCACCACCGCGCCAGTGTGGCGCGCGAGTCGAGCCCTGGCGGGCGCGACCGGTGCCCTTCTGGCGATAGGGCTTGCTGTTGCCGCCGCTCACCGCCGCGCGATTCTTGGTCGAGGCGGTACCCTGGCGGCGGTTGACGAACTGCGCCGTCACGACCTGATGCAGCACCGCGGTGTTGATCGGGGCGTCGAAGACGTAGCTATCCAGATTGGCTTCGCGGAGGATCTGGCCCTCCATATCATAGACGTTCGCGGATGGCATCTTCTGTACTCCTCACCCCGCTCTAGGCGCGCGGCGCAGCGCCAGCGCTGCGAGCGGCAAACGCCATCGTGTCGGCGCTCTTGCGGATGAGCACGATGCCGCCGTTCGGTCCGGGCACGGAACCCTTGACGACCAGCAGGTTGCGCTCGGCGTCCGCCTGCACGATCAGCAGCGCCTTGACCGTCACGCGCTCGTTGCCCATGCGGCCCGCCATGCGCGTGCCTTTGTAGACGCGGCCTGGCGTGGTGCCGGGGCCGATCGAGCCAGGGCGGCGCGCGCGGTCCGACTGGCCGTGCGTGCGTGGGCCACCACGGAAGCCGTGGCGCTTCATCACACCCGCGAAGCCTTTGCCCTTCGATGTACCGATCAGGTCAACCTCTTCGCCCGTGCTGAATATATCCGCCTTGTAGACGGCGCCTACCTCGGGCTGGTCGCCGACGACCTTGACCTCGCGCAGCAGTTGGAACGGCCCCAGCTCATGCCCAGCGCCATGACGACGGCGCGCGCCACGCTGGCCCTTGCCCTTCGTCTCGGCGGTCTCGGCCTCGTCGGCGGCTGTCTCAGCGTCCGCTGTCTCGGCCTGCGCGGCCTTCTCAGCCGCCTTGCGGCGCGCCTCTTGCCGCGCCTTGGCGCCCTCGCGCTGCTGCTGCTGGCGCTGGCGCTCGGTCGGCGGCAGCGCATGGCCCAGGTGGCCCAGCATCGGGCGGGTCTCGTGCTTGGTCTTCTTCTCGCCGAAGCCGATTTGCGCGGCCTCGTAGCCGTCCTTCGCCATCGTGCGCACCTGCGTCACCACGCAGGGGCCAGCCTCGATCACCGTGACTGGAATGGCGACACCGTTAGGCCCAAAGACCTGGGTCATGCCCACTTTGCGGCCTAGCAATCCACTCAACATAGCCCTTCATCTCCTGGGCGCGCAGTTCACGAGGCGCCCGGCGCTCGTTGGTCGCTCCGTCGGCGGCTGCTCGCCATTGAGCAGCCCGCGTGTGAGCGAATCCGTACCCGTGAGGCTCTTGCGCGCCAGGCGCGCTCACTCACAGACACGCGGCTGATCGCCTCCGCTCACTCGGAGATCACTTCGAGCGAGACGGGCGCAGCCTTTCCAAGCTCCCTGGTCCCTCGTGCCGACGCCCATACCGGTCGGCTCGTTGCGCTCTCAACGCCTCATCCGCCACAGCGGCGGATGGGCGCGGCGCCACGCAACGCGTTCCGCGCCTGGTCGTTCCTAATAGTTCAGCTTGATCTCGATGTCCACACCCGCCGGAAGATTCAGGCGCGTGAGGGCATCAACCGTCTTTGGATTCGGGTCCACGATGTCAATCAGCCGCTTGTGTGTGCGGATCTCGAACTGCTCGCGCGAATCCTTGTCAATGAAGGGGCCGCGCAAGACGGTCCACTTCGCGATCTCGGTTGGCAGCGGCACTGGCCCGGAGACCCGCGCGCCAGTGTTCTGCGCGGTGTCCACGATCTGCGCCGCCGACTGATCCAGAATCCGGTGGTCATACGCCCGCAGCCGGATTCGGATGCGCTGCTTGGTTGTGGTAGCCATTGCCACTCTCTCTTTGTCGCGATGTAGGCGCGTTTCCGCTTGCTCCGCATGCGGCCGCGCGACCTCAGCCGCGGAACGGGCGCATCTGATAGTAACGAGCGGGCCGCCAATGGCAGCACACTTGCCACCCAGGTGTCTGCCCTGCCGCTAGACGCCGCCTGGCAAACGCCCGTTCAGTCGCGCTGTAAGCCCCGCTCCCTGGATGGGGAACGGGGCTTACGATTGCGTTAGATTTCGACCTTGGTGACGGCGCCAGCGCCGACGGTGCGTCCACCCTCACGGATGGCGAAGCGGCTGCCCTCTTCGAGCGCCACCGGCGCGATCAACTCCACCTCCATCTCGATGTTGTCGCCCGGGATCACCATCTCCACCCCCTCGGGCAGCTTGATCGCCCCGGTCACATCGGTCGTGCGGATGTAGAACTGCGGCCGATAGCCATTGAAGAACGGCGTGTGCCGCCCGCCCTCTTCTTTGGAGAGGACGTAGACCTGCGCCAGAAACTTGGTGTGCGGCTTGATCGAGCCGGGCTTGGCCAGCACCTGCCCGCGCTCCACCTCGTTACGCTCGACCCCACGCAAAAGCGTGCCGACGTTGTCGCCCGCTTCACCCGAGTCGAGCGTCTTCTGGAACATCTCGACCCCGGTCACCGTCACGGTGCGGGGCTGCTCGGTGAAGCCGACGATCTCGATCGCGTCACCGACCTTCACCACGCCGCGCTCAATGCGCCCGGTCACCACCGTGCCGCGCCCCTTGATCGAGAAGACATCTTCCACCGGCATCAGGAACGGCTTGTCGGTCGGGCGCGGCGGGGTCGGGATGTAGCTATCCACCGCGTCCATCAGCGCCCAGATCGGCGCGGCCGCCGCATCCTCGCGTCCCAGGTTGCCGGTCGATTCGAGCGCCTGCAAGGCCGAGCCGCGGATGACGGGGACGTCGTCGCCGGGGAAGTTGTTCTTGCTCAGCAGCTCGCGCACCTCCAGCTCGACCAACTCCAGCAGCTCCTCGTCGTCCATCATGTCGACTTTGTTGAGGAAGACCACCATCGCCGGCACTTCCACCTGGCGGGCCAGCAGGATGTGCTCGCGGGTCTGGGGCATCGGGCCGTCAGGCGCTGAGACCACCAGGATCGCGCCATCCATCTGGGCGGCGCCGGTAATCATGTTCTTGATGTAGTCGGCATGTCCCGGGCAGTCCACATGCGCGTAGTGGCGGTGCTCGGTCTGGTACTCGACGTGCGCGATGGCGATCGTGATCCCCCGCTCGCGCTCCTCGGGCGCCTTGTCAATCTGGTCGAAGGGCTTGTAGTTGGCCCAGCCCTTGGTCGCCAGCACCTTGGTGATCGCGGCGGTCAGGGTCGTCTTGCCGTGGTCAATGTGCCCGATCGTGCCCACGTTCACATGCGGCTTGTCCCGCACAAATTTCTGCTTCGCCATG
>JAICVT010000258.1 GCA_025935235.1 Ktedonobacterales bacterium
ATCGAGGCGGAAAGGTACGAGTCGCTGGATTCGCTGGTGATTGTGCGTCGCCCCCAGCAACATAGTAAAGCAATGCTTCCTGAGGAAGATAATGGTCGGGCGACGCAAACTGGCTAGCGGCGACGTTAGCCGCTCGAAGTTACGGCGAGAGGGCGGGCCGCTGCCAAACACACTCTGAAGGGCATTGGGGAGAGGTTCCGCGTGTCTCACCACTTCGCGGGCTTGATTAGCGCCGCGCCCGCTATCGCGGAGAGCAGCCCGGCCGCCGCGACAAAGCCGCCATCAAGCAGGGCCACGCCGTAGTAGGGATACACGAGTTCCAGGCCGACTGGCGCCAGCAGCAGCATGATGCCGACGAGGCCCAGCCCGACCAGCGCCAGCGCGATGACGATGACCGTCGTCCCGCTGGCGTCGGTGCGCTCCGGGCGCCAGAGCTGGCTGGCGATCCTGCCGATGATGATGGCCGCGACGCACACAAACGCCACGCTGAAGATCACCATGCCCGTGTCCCCGCCGATCAGCAGGCCGACGATCTCGCGGCTCGGGCTATCCAGCGTTACCGCGTCCGCGCCATGCGCCAGCGGGTTTGTCAGTTGCATCCACGGAATGGCAAGCGACGCCAGCAGCAGCAGACAGCCTACCGCCAGCAGCGCAGGCCCAGCCGACACGCGCCAGCGCCACGATGGCGTCTTCATCATGTTGCTCGTAACCCTCACCCGCTCTCTCGCCTCGCGCGGTAGCATTCCGGTTCCCCCTCTCCTCGCGGGAGAGAGGGTTAGGGGGTGAGGTTCTGTCACGTCAGCGCATTCACCTGCTGCGCCTCGGCCATCCACGCGGCGCCGATGATGCCAGAGTCGTCGCCAAGCTGGGCGCGATGCACCGCCAGGGCGCGGGTGGCCGCGGGCAGCGTGGATTCGTGCGTGCGCAGCGCAGTGCGGTCGAACAGCAGCGTGGTGGCGTCTATCAGCCCGCCGCCGAGGATGATGCGGTCGGGGTTATAGAAGGTGGCTAGCGAGCTGATGCCCGCGCCGAGGTAGTCCGCCGCCTCGATGACGGTCTCGATGACGAGCTGGTCGCCCTCCTCGATGCAGCGCGCGATCAGCTTCGAGCGGATGGCAATATCTTTGGGGGCCAGCAGCTCGCGCAGCTTCGATTCGCGCCCGCGCCCCAGCTCCGCCAGCAGCACCCGCGTGATGGCGGTGCGCGAGGCGTAGGCCTCCAGGTGGCCGCGCCCCCCACAGCCGCAGAGCCGCCCGTCATACTGCACAACCGTGTGGCCGATCTCGCCTGCCGTGCCGGTCACCCCGCGCCGCATCACGCCATTCTGGATGATGCCCGCGCCGATGCCTGTGCCGACGAAAATGCAGACGAAGTCGTCGCAGTCGCGCCCGGCGCCATAGTGGTGCTCGCCATAGGTCGCCACCTCGACATCGTTGCCCAGATAGACCGGCAGCTTGAACTGCTTTTGCAGCAGATCGCGGATGGGAAGGTTATCCAGCCCCTGGCCGAGATTCGGCCCGGTCAGCAGCACGCCGCTCTCGCGATCAACCTGCCCCGCGATGCCCACGCCGATGCCCAGCGGCGCCGCGCCCTTGGGCAGATCGGCGGCATCCAGCGCGGACGTGATAACGTCGGTGAGCCGCTTGACGAAGAAATCGAGGCCGCGCTCGGGATGTGTGCGCTTGCGTTGCGAGCCAACGACCTTGCCTGACTCCAGTTCGATGACGCCAGCATAGATCTTCGTGCCGCCAACATCCACGCCAACCGCGTATCGCGCCGCCATCGCTGACTCCTCCTACACGCCCCGCGTAGGGGCCTGGATTCCAGCAGTCTGCGCGTATTATACGCCGCGAGCGGGCCATGAGCGGATCGCGAGCGGGCGCGCGGCGGCCACAGCGGCTAGAGCGGCGGATTCCAGACCGCGAACCAGCGATCCAGCTCTGGCTCGATCGGCATCTCTTTGCCCAGCGCGGCGCCCATGCGCAGCTCTTCGGCATTGTTGCGCGCGCGGGCGGGGTCATTGGCGTCGCGCTGCGGCACGAAGGGATAGAACGCGCTGCGCTTGTAGTTATAGAGCCAGTACATCTCCTGCCCGGTCTCGCGCTTGAAGGCGAAGATCGCGAAGAGCAGCTGGCTGCCATAGCCGCGGTCGAGCAGCGTGGAGCTGGCCATGTGGATCGCCGTCACTAGCGCCTGGAAGTCCGTGCTGGTGAAGGTGAACCAGCGGTAGCCGAAGCTATCCTCGCTCGGCTTGATGGTCAGGTGGTCTTCGCGGCTGGCCAGCTCCAGCAGCTGCTCCAGATTCTTCTGGATCTCGCTGAATGGCCCTGAGGCGATGCCCTTGAAGCACATCGCCGCCGAGCCAGTGGGGATCAGGTTCTGCTCGACCTGGAGGGTGATCTGCGCGGTGGACATGGCGAAGATCTTGTCATCTCCGGCGGGCGTTGGCTTCTGGCGCCCAAACAGCGTATCAAAGAATCCCACGTCCGCCTCGCTCCTTCCGATTCTCAAGCTCTTTCGCACGGGCGCCGAGCGCGCTTCGGGCGCGCGGCGCCCATCCCCCGCGCCGCGCGGGAGATGGGCTGGCGTGTGGCGCCACTGTGGCGATGCGCAGCGCCCCTAGAACCGCTGGCTCTTCTCCATGTCGAGCTGCATCTGCTGCAAGCGCCGCACGCGCTCCTCGGTCGAGGGGTGCGTCGAGAGCAGGCTCATCGCGCTGTTACCCTTCAGTGCGGGAACGATCCACAGCGCATTGACAGTCTGCGCCTGGCGGAAGTCCTTGTCAGGGATGCGTGGCATGTCGTTGCTGATGCGCACCAGCGCGGAGGCCAGATGCGATGGGTCGCCAGTGATCAGCGCCGAGCCGCGATCCGCCGCCAGCTCGCGATAGCGCGAGAGCGCGCGAATCAGCAGGAAGCTGACAGCATACACGGCCAGCGAGACCAGCAGGATGATCGCCAGCACCGCGCCCTGGTTGTCGTTGTTGCGCCGCCCGTAGCCACCGCCAAAGCCGCCGCCGAACCAGAAGAAGTTGCGCACGATCAGCCCCGCCACGATCGAGAAGAACGCGGCGATGGTCATCACCAGCATGTCGCGATTGATAATGTGTGTCAGCTCGTGGGCCAGCACCGCCTCCAGTTCCTGCGGCGACAGCTTGTCCATGATGCCCGTCGTGACGGCGACAACCGCATGGTTCTTGCTGCGCCCGGTGGCGAAGGCGTTAGGAACGGTCGTGTTGACGATGGCGACACGCGGCTTGGGCAGGTTGGCCTGGGCCGCCAGCCGCCCGATCATCTCGTGCAGCTGCGGCGCCTCCGCCTCGCTGACCTCGCGCGCGCGCATCGAGAACAGCGCGATCTTGTCGGCGTAGAAGAACTGCACGAACGCGATCAGCGCGGCGACGGCGATCAGCAGGACGGGCGGAATGCCAACGTACCACAGCACGCCGCCGAAGACCACGTAGACAGCGCCGAGCAGAAAGATTGTCAACAGCATGCGCATGGACAGGCCGACATCCGGCTTGTACCAGGTGGGGCGTGCGCCACTCATCTGTATCGCTCCTCAGGGGCCACTCGCGCCGTCAGATGATGACGTCTGGGCCGCGATAGTGTTCAGCCGAGCCTGCCCACGCCGCATGGCGGCATCGAAGGTGGCTCATAAGATATACGCTGCGGCGCACGGTCGGGTGACGCCCACTCCATGTACTACACGCACAAAAGCCGCCAGGGCGCCTCGGCCCCCGGCGGCTCTCAGATGATCTTCAGCTTGCGCCTGCCTGCTAATCAGGCGCTCACTTCGAGCCTTGCTCGTCGCGGGACTTCATCGCCTTATAATAGCTCTTGGGGCGCGGCTGCTTCTCCTCTTCCCATGCCGGGCGAACAGCGTCATCGTTGCGCGCTGAGCGCCGCGCCTCGATCTCACTCATCAACTCCTGCAGGTCATCATAGATCGCCTGGCTGTCGAGCGCCTCGCGCTGGCGCAGCAGGTGGCGGATCATCATCACCTGCGTGACGGACATATCGCTCTCGCGCTCCGGCTCCGCTCGCCCGATGAACTTCTCGACCAGGGCAACGCTGTCTTCGCTGGCGCCGTTGAGTTCGAGCCGGTCGCGAATCGCCACCAATTGTTCGTATGCGTTCACTCGCCTGTACCTTTCCGGCGTCACAGCGCGCCGCGTGGCGATGCTATCTTTGCTGGCCCCGCGCGGCAGCGCATGCGCTGTGGCTGTGTCCTCATCCCCAATGGCCGACATGTACGCTCAATTCCCGATTATACCCCACGACTCGCACTCGCAGCCACCAGCAGGCGGCGCCAGCGCGCCCTGAATAAGTAAAGTAATCCATTGACTTATTTGCATTATTCAGGTATATCTCTTCCTAAGTTTCGCGATGTCATTGGTATGTCCTTCGGTCGGCGCGACGCCGCGTCGGCCACCCGCGCCTGAGCGCCTCGGCGCTCCGGGCGACCTGATGTTCAGCCTGAAGTAACAGGAGACGCGAGCCATGACGAACACGGAAGCGAAGTATGCGCTGAGCACGGCGCTGCGCAAACTGTGGGCCGACCACGCCATCTGGACACGACAGTACATCGTCGCCTTCGTCGGCGGCGGGGCCGACGCCAGCGAGGCTGCCGGGCGCCTGCTCAAGAACCAAGAGCATCTCGGCGCCGCCATCGTTCCCTACTATGGCCAGGCGGCGGGCGACGCGCTGACCAGCCTGCTCAAGCAGCACATCTTGATCGCCGTGGACCTGCTGAATGCCGCCAAAGCGGGCGATGACGCCGAGTTCCAGAAGCAGGACCAGAAATGGTCACAGAATGCCGATGAGATCGCGGCCCTGCTGAGCGGCGCGAACCCCAACTGGTCCAAGCGCGATGTCGTGGATCTGCTCAACGTCCACCTGAAGCTGACCAAAGATGAGGCGGTCGCGCGGCTGGGCGGCAACTGGGCGGCGGATGTCAGCGCGTGGGATGACATCTTCACCGAGATCCTGACGGTCTCCGACACACTGGCGGATGGCATCATCCGGCAGTTCCCGGAGCGCTTCGCTGTCACACCGACCTCTGCTGCGGGGGAGCCAGCGCGGCGCGGATTCGCGCGCATCTTCGCGCGCGGCCGCTGAACTGCGCTGAGAGGCGGTGATCGGCATGCTCACCATCGGCAAGCGGGCGGCCGGCTTCGACGCGCTGCCCGCCGTGGATGGCCAGCGCTATTCGCTGGCATCGTTCGCGCGCAGCCCCTATCTGGTCGTCGTCTTCATCTGCACCGGCTGCCCCACCGTCAAGGCCAACGAAGAGCGCCTGATCGGCTTGCAGCGGCGCTACGCGGCGGCGGGGGTACAGGTGGTGGCGATCAACGCCAACAACCCGGCCCTCTCGCCCTTCGACACGATGGAGGAGATGCGGCGGCGCGCCACCGAGAAGGGCTTCAACTTCCCGTATCTGAAAGATGAGCGCGGCGAGGTGGCCGAGCGTTTCGGCGCGATCAGCACACCGCACGTCTTCGTCTTCGATTCCGCGCGCCACCTGGTCTACAAGGGCCGCATTGACGACTCACGCGATCCGGCGCGCGCGACCCGCAGCGACCTGGAGAACGCGCTGCGCGACCTCTTCGACGGCTCGCCTGTGCGCACGCCAGAGACACAGCCGTTTGGCTGCGCCATCGTGCGCTGAGCGGCACGGCCCTCACCCCCGGCCCCTCTCCCAGAGGGCGAGGGGAGTGATCAATGTCAAACGGGTCAGGTCGTATACCAGCCGTCTGGATTGATTCCGTATCGGTTGTGGCGCCAGCATGCGCCGCGCTCGCCAATGGCGGCGGCCGCACGCATGCTGACGTCACGCTCCACTCCTGATGGGAGGCGCTATGGCCGCCCCACGACTCTCGCTCCGACAGCGCGGGCGGCTCTCGCTGCCGCGCCTGCTCACGGCAGCTCGCTTGCCCTTGTTGCTGGCCTTCTCGCTGTGCGCGCTGGCCTGGTGTGTGGCTATCCTCGCGCAACGGATGGGCTGGCGCGCCCTGAGCGACCACCACTATCTGCTGGTGGAGAGCGGTCTGCCCTGGCCGGTCGCCGCTGTCGTCTTCCTGGCGGCCTGGCAGGTGATGCTGCTGGCGATGATGGCGCCCGCCAGCGCGCCGCAGGTCGTCCGCGCGCTGGAGCGGGAGTCGCGAGTGGTTCCAGCGGCTCCCGCCGGACGCGCGCTGGCCGCTGCGGCGCTGGCCTTCGCCGCCGTGTGGACGGCGTTCGGGCTGGCGGCGTTCAGCGGCGACACAGGCATCCACCACCTGGTAGATGCCTGGCCGTGGCTGGCCGCGCACAGCTTCGTGATCGGCGCGACGACGCTGGCGCTGGCGGGCGCGTGCCAGTTCACGCCGTGGAAAGCCGCCTGCCTCGCGCGCTGCCGCGATCCACGCGCGCTCTTCTCGCGCGGCGCCCTGGCGCGGCCTCGCGGCGTCTGGCGGCAAGGG
>JAICVT010000097.1 GCA_025935235.1 Ktedonobacterales bacterium
AAGGAGGTTGTGGCCGAATCCTTGGAGTTCTTGCACTGGCCCTGTGACTGGCTGGTTCCATCGGCGGCGGCCAGCGTGATCTTGCCATCGCTCTGGGCTGCCAGAGCGCCAGAGCCAACCGTCAGATTGAATGTCCAGCTTGGCCCGCCGCTGCCGGAGATCGCCACTTGCGAGCCGGTTGGCGAGCCGAGATAGATCGCGGCGCACTTGACGCTCGGATCGGCGGCGGGAATGGTGAAGACCACCGTGACCGTCTGCCCAGTGCGCGCATAGACGCCGTTGGTGTTGGTGAACGTACCCGCGCCGCCCGAAATGGTGGCCGTGGGCGTCGCCGCGGCGTGCGTCTGGAGCGTCGGAATCACGAACTGCGTGAGGAGCGCCAACAGCGTGAGGAAGACCAGGCTGGCTGGCCCGAATCGGCGTCCCCACCAACCGCGGAGAAAATGCTGGAACTGAGCTTTGACCGCATCACCCAACCGTCGCGACATACGTCCTCGCCTCCTACATCCGACCTCAAACCCACCTACCCAGGCATGCCCTCCGCGCGGCGGGCGCGATTGCCGTGGCGCATATGGCCCCCTCACACCTCAGAAATCCACCATCCAGGGCAATCGCAGCATTCAGCGTCCGGTATCAGCGCACGGCGCACAACCTGGGGAATGTACAAACCAGAAGAGCAGATATGGTTCTACTGTCTCTGCAATTGAACGGGCGCGCAACGCGAGGGTAACATGTCCTTTCAAGGTCAGTACGAGCGTGATCTATTTGTGACATCTGGCTTCCTGCCTGGATTCGTCGCATCGCGACCCATCGTCAGACACAACCGGGCGGCATAGAGTCACACTGTGACATTGTCATGGCGCGATATAGCAGGGATGCAATCGTCGCGATCTGATACAATGCTCGGCCCCCGCCCCAACCCCCTTACAGGGGGTGTTTATTGGGGAGCAGGGCGTTCTGGATTCCTCTGCGCACGCGACAGGCCCGCAGCCAGAGCGACTGCGGGCCTGTGGAGAGATCGCAAGATTTCGCGCTCGAAGCGGTGTTATGCCACTTCGGCGGCGAGCGCGTACTGGTCGTCAGGATCGGGGCCAGCGGCGACATAGGCGAAAGCGCCCACCATCGCCAGCATGAAGCCCATCTCGACCAGCTCCTCATAGACGAACGGCATGTTGTAGATGATGATCGCCACGGCGGCGCCGATCAGCGCCATCACGATGATGATCAACGACCAGCGCACGCTGCCTGCCTGCACTGCCGCGTAGAGCGCCGCCAGGATGCCCACGACCTCAAAGCAGATGCCCGTCACGAACCACGCCTGGCCGCCGCCCATCGCATTCACGCCGTAGTACAGCACATCCCAGTGGTAGCCGATGATCGCACCGACCATCTCGAAGAGGACCGCGAAGAGCAACGCCCACATCGTGAACTTGCGCACCTTGCTCATCGGCTTGCGCCGCACCAGCAGCGTCACCTGGAAGGCCGCCAGCGCGCCCATCAGCAGCACGCCCCAGAAGGCGTCGTGCAGACCGCCGATGCCGGGCTGGTAGAAGAGCGCCAGCGCCTCGGTCTCGAAGAAGGAGGGCAGGGAGAGTAGCGAGAAGCCCATCAGATACACGAGCATCAGCGTCCCCAGCACCAGCCACTGGCCGGTGCAGCCCAGCGGCTGAGCCCGCGTCGGAGCGAACTCGACCTGCGTTGTCCAGGTCCAGACGAAGGCCAGCAGGGCAACGCTCGCGGCGATCAGCAGGCCAATCGGCAACTGCTTGGGGTCGTCCTGGTGGATCAACGTGGCGACCAGGCCGATCCAGACGATGCCATACGTGCCGCCGAGCACCACCGTGTTGCGCCGGGTGGACCAGAAGTAGATGCCGGCGATCAGCAGACCGAAGGGGATCGAGAAGACGATGGCGCAGATGATGTAGCCGGTAAACGGCGTGAACGTGCAGCTCCCCGGAATATCCGTCTTCTGCGCGCACTGCACGAAGATCTGCTGCGTATCCGCCTGGTGGATCACATAGACAATCGGGTAGATGGCGGCCCACAGCACCAGCAGCGGCGCGCCGATGCCCCCCGCCAGCCCCACCACGCCATGCAGGTAGTTGCCGGGCATGAAATGCTGACGATGCGCCACCATCACAGGCAGCAGCCACGCCACCAGCGCCAGCAGCGCCAGGATCAGCGCGATGAAGAGCAGAATGTTGCCCACCATGCCCGATGCGCCAGTGGGATCAAAGACTACCGGCGCGAAGGTGTAGATCGTCAGCCAGACCGCGATCAGCGCGATGGAGGCCGCCAGCGAGACGCGCACAGTGTAGTCGCGCGCCGGGCCGACGAAACGCCCGGAGAGGATGGCTGGATTGAGCGCGGCGATCACCAGCATGCCCAGGCCAATCACCAGCCCCAGCAGGCCAATCATCTGAAGGTCTATGCTCTGCGGCTGGAACCAGATCGGATTGAACAGCCAGCCCTGGCCAGGTGTCGGCCAATAGGTGGTAGTGGAGACGTTGGCGCCGTTGACTACCTTGGACGTAATCACCGCGTCGGGCAGGTACTCGTGCCAAGCGCCCGTCAAGACCTGGAAGAGGAAGAAGGCGCCGATGGCCGTGATACCCGCGCCGATGATCCCAAAGATTGGCCACGGGATGATCGGCTTGGGATCATAGAGCAGCGCGATCTCCAGCGCGATGGCCCCCAACCCGATCGAGAGCAGGCCCGTAGCGAGGAAGCCCTGCTCAAAGCGGGTCAGCTTCGCTAGCGTGGAGATGGTGAAGAAATAGCCCGGTACCTGTCCGACCAGCATGATGGCGAGGAAGAAGAACCCCACTGCCATCGTTACCGCTCGGGCCCACGACATAGGCTGTTCGTGTTCGCGCGTGGGCGCCGCTGCCGTCACTGCCATGAATCATGATCCCTTTCAGAGCAATGATTCCCGCTTCTCCAGGCGGCGCAAGGACGCCGACGCGCGGGCCGCGTCTCGCTTCGGTGTCGCTCGCGCTCCAGCCGCCAGGAATCGCCGGGAAGACGACCCACGAGGCTGGGCGCGCGCGTCACGCGATGGAACGCGAGAGAAAGGCGCATGGAAGGCTGTCTACTGGACGCTAATCCAGCCAACCATCGCCGGGTGAACGCCACAGTAGTATGGATACTCGCCAGGCGTGTTGAACGTGTAGGTATAGCTGCCGCCTGGCGCGAAGATCGGTGAGGTCGGGAACTTGTTGTTCGGCGTGCCGCCAGAGCCGCTCACCACGCTGTGTGGAATGCCGCCGGTGGACTTGTTATCCCACACCACCGTCGTGCCAGCCTTGATGGTGATATTGGGCAGCGTGCCGCCCGCGATCTGCCAATCATAGCCGGAGCTGTTGGTGGTTGAGTCCACCGCATCAATGGTGACGGTCTTCTGGGCGGTCTCATCCACGAACTGGTTGGCGGGTGGCTTGCTGCCGCCCTTCTCCTGGGTCTTGAAGTCAGCCTGCTGGGTCGCGTTGATCAGCGTCGCGTAGACGTAGCTGAAGCCGTTCGTCTTGGCCAGCCCCTTCGACGCGGTGTACTTCGGATCCGAGGAGCGGATCAGCGTGACGAGGTAGTTGATGTCGTCTTGCGTCAGCGAGCCGCCGTAGGTGTCGAGCCAGGCGGGCATCAGCAACTTCGACGGATCGTTCGGGTTGGCGATGCCGCCCGAGATGATGCGCGTCAGGTCCTCGTCAGTCAGCTTCGAGATCGCCGGATTATTGTTGAGCCGCGGGCCATTCAGCCCCTGGCCCTGGTACCCGTGACAGGTCGCGCAATACTGGCCGAAGAGCGACGCGCCGCGCTGCAATGTGAGATCGTACAGCGCGGACTGCGCATTGGCCTGCGTCTGCTGCTGCGCCACCAGAAGAAATGGCAAGATCAGTCCAACCGCGATGGTGATGATGAGCGCCGCGTAGCCGGTCTTCGTCACCGCGTTACCACGAGAGTAGAAGACATAGATCAGCGCGGCGACCCCCAGTGAGACCACCGCCAGCCCGAACGCGATGCGCCCCTCCAGCACGGACGTGACGCCGAGCAGGGCGAAGAGAATGGCCAACCCCACGCCCACTGAGACCGCCAGCAGGCCAGGATTCCGATTACCTTCCATCTATGTGCTACCTCGTAAGCGCGTTGGGCGCGCTCTCGCTTCCAACGCGCGGGCCGATGATTGCTGACATTGCTAACATTGCTGACCGCGGCGTGGCTACTGAGCGGCGCATTGGATGCCAGGCACTTGCAGGATGCGTGTGCCAACGTCCGGGCGCTCGATGCGCTGATTCAGCTTGCCGGTATCCACTGTCACGTTGCCGTTGCTGTCGAACAACAGGGCGAAGCGGTCGAGGCTGCGCGGCGCGGGGCCGTCGAGATACTCGCCATCAATGTTGTAGTGCGACCCGTGGCACGGGCATTTGAAGCTGTTGCAGTCGTTGCGGAACGGCACCTTGCAGCCCAGATGCACGCAGACCTGATAGAGCGCCAGCCAGTACGTCCCATCGGAGTCCTTGACCCAGTCCTCCGCCGAGATCGCGTTGTCGAACGTCGTGCCGCTCATCAGGAATGAGGTGCTGCCGCCCGACTTGAGGTGCATGATGTAGCTCTTGGCCGCCGACTCATAGAACATGCCCGCCTGATCAATCGCGAACGCCTTCTGCTCGGCGGCGACATAGGTGGACTTGGCCTTGAGGGTGATGACCGAGCCGAATTGGCCCGCGAGGTTCGGATAGAGCATCACCAGCCCCTCGATCGTGCCCTCGAGCGCCACCAGGCCGATAGTCAGGCCGACCGCTCGCCGCAAGACCTGCCGGCGGCTGAGTCCCTTGCGCGATATTTCGGCGTTTTCCGCGCCGCCGCCGCTGAGCACCTCATATTCTTGTGGGGTGCGTGGTGTCTGAATGCCCATATCGCTCGCTTCTATCCTCACCCTGGGGGCGACGTGCGCGCTCGCCCGTCGCCGCGTGGTCTGCCAGTCGCATCACCAGTCACATCACGTCGCAACTGATCGCATCTCGGAGCGTGGTCACGCGCCCGGCGCGCGCCCGGCCACGACTGGCACAGGGCGCGCCGAGCGCGGCGCCGCGAGACTAGAGGTCAAAGGAGATTCCCTGCCAGGGCCACAGCCACTGCCAGCCGCCGCCACGGAAGAAGCTGCCCATCAGCACGGTCAGCGCGAAGAACAACGCGCAGGCTGTGAAGACGGTGATGGAGAGCTTGCGATCCTCGAAGGAGCGGCTGGGGTTGCGATCCACATAGGGCAGCATCGCCAGCGCCACCAGCACGAAGCCCGGCAGCAGCACGCCCGCGACCGTCGGCGGGAAGTAGTGCAGTTCTTCCTGCAGGCCAAGGAAGTACCACGGCGCCTTGGCCGGGTTGGGCGTCAGGTTCGGGTTGGAGTGGTCGCGCAGCGGTGCGTTGATGACAATCGAGAGAATCGTGAGCGCCACGGTCATCATCAGCGCCGCGAAGAACTCGCGCACCAGCAAGTGTGGCCAGACGAACACGGAGTCTTCGAGCTGCCGCTCGACGCGCGTGATCGCTTCCTGCTTGACCACCGCCAGCGTGCGATACCGCTTCTGGGTTGCGGCTGGCCTTGGCTCTGTTGTCGTCATGCTCGCTCTCCTTTGAACATCCGCCGGCTGAACAGCCCTGGCTGGCGATTCATGCAGTTCGTTCAGCTAGTTCAGCGCGCTGACGGGCACGTTCTGCGACTCCGCGCGGGCCGCCTCAAGCTCGCGGCGCGACGGAGGCGGAGGACCAGCCTCGCCGCCGTCCTTCCGGATGCGCCAGAAGTGGACAGCCATCAAGATCGCGCCGACCAGCGGCAGCCCGATCACATGCAGCGTGTAGAAGCGCACCAGCGTCGGCTGACCCACGCCGACTGGCTGCCCGGTCAGGAAGTTATGCACCTGTGCGCCGAAGATCGGCGCGTACGAGGCCATGTTCGAGCCGACGGTGATCGCCCAGAAGCCGATCTGGTCCCACGGCAGCAGATAGCCGGTGAAGCTGAGCAGCAGGGTCACGAGGAAGAGGATCACCCCGACGACCCAGTTGAACTCGCGCGGCGGCTTATAGGCGCCGTGGTAGAAGACGCGGATCATATGCAGCGTGACCGTCACCACCATCAGGTGGGCGGCCCAGCGGTGCATATTGCGCACGATGTTGCCAAAGGCGACCGCGCTGGTGATCTGCTGGATGTTCGCATACGCCACTGTCTGCTCAGGGACGAAGTAGAACATCAGGAAGACGCCGGTGATCGTCAGCACGAGAAACAGGAAGAAGGAGAGACCGCCCAGGCACCAGGTGTAGGTAATCTTCATCGCCTTGCGGCTCACCTTGACGGGATGCAAGTGCAAGAACACGTTGCCCATCATGACGAGCGACTGGTTCAGTGGGGTGTCGGGGTAGCCGTGGCGAAAGATTGATCGCCACAGCTGGCTCTCCGTCACTGCGGACCATGCCTGGTCAAGCAGGCCCTTGTTCTGTGTGCTCACACTGCCTCCTCATAGCGGGGACACCCGATGGTTGGATCAGAGCGCTTTGCGCACGGCGCCAGCTCGTTGTTCGCTCGCCGCCAGATGGCGGCGAAACCTGGCTCCGGCGCGCGAAACACATGATGAGCGCGTGCTGATAGCGTCTCGTGATATGAATGCGGGCTGGTCTCGACGGACAGCCAGGGGCGTCACCGGCATCCTATGATAACAGAAGCGAGTGACCCATGCAACGCCGGGAGCCGCCTGGCTGCCATGAGCAAGCCGACAACTCGCGGGCGAGATGCGCATGTCCATCTGGTGAAACGGATGACCCGGCCTCCGCGTCGCGCGCACGGCCCAATACGGCCCGGCATGGCCCGGCGGCTCGCGTCCGCTCGCTTCACCTGAGCGAGATGCTCTGGTACAGTCTGGTATCATACAGTCTACTCGGAACGAGACCGCGCTTCATCAGGTATACACCTGATTTTTGCTCGGACGCGACCTCTCCCGCCTGCCCCCTCCCCTGTGAGGGGGAGCCACAGTGAGGCGTGCGAGGCTGTCACGCGGGCTGAAGGACGCCCAGCACCCAGCGCAGGAAGCGCGGAACCTCGGCGACGGAGGCCAGCGTGATGTCGGCGGCGGCCAGCAGCGCGGCGGGCGCTTCGGCGTGGCTCACCGCAACGGCGATGCCGAGACTCACGCCCTCAGCGCGCAACTGACGCAGCGCGCGGAAGGCGTCTACATCGGTGCGGTCGTCGCCGAGGTAGAGCGCGCAGGCCAGCGCATGCCGCTCGACCAGCGCGCGCACCGATGTCCCTTTATCCAGGTCCACGCGCGGGCGAATCTCGATCACCATGCGCCCCTCGGTGATACGTAGTTGGCGGCGGCGGGCCAGCGGATCGAGCGCGCGGCGGATGGCGGCGCGCGTGGCCTCGGGATCGCTGGCGAGGCGATAGTGGATGCTGGCAGTGACGCCCTTGTTCTCGAAGAGCAACCCGCCCTCATGCCCGCTGAGCCGGGCGCGCGCCTCGTGCAGCGCGTCGGCGATGGCGCCCTCAAACGCCCGCGCCTCGCCAGCGATTGCGGGGATGCGCGCGCGCGGCGCCAGCAACTCCATGCCGTGGTTGCCCACATAGGTCATCTGGGGGAGGCCAATCAGCCTACGAGCGTCCAGCGCGGGCCGACCAGAGATGGCGGCCACGACATCGAACGCATCCAGGCAGCGGCGCAGCAGCGGGCGGATGCCGCGATAGAGCCGCGCCTGATCGGGCGTGGGGGCGATCGGGCTGAGCGTGCCGTCAATGTCGGTCAGCAGCCCCCTGGGGAACCGCTGGAGCGCATCGCACGCCCAGCGCCGCGTCCCCTCTGGGATGGCTGGCTCCCACTGGCTGGCGCGTAGCGCTTGCGACGCCGTGGCGGCGCGCTCATCTGCTCGCGAGGATGGCATGCCTCTCCCTCCTCCGACCGCTGATTACGCCTGAGTATAGCGTACCAGGCGCGATGAGTGTGAAGCCCCCACCCCCAGCCCCTCCCCCGCTGTGCGGGAGAGGGGAGCTACAGAACGCTAAACTCTGGCGACAGTCAGGGCCGCGCCTTCTCATCTGCTCGGCGAGCGCTCATCCGCTCTCGCGTTGCGCTCCGTCGCATCGGACGCCGCGTCAGCCGTCGCATCGCGCTTGGCGTCGTCAGACGCGGTGGCCCGCCGCTCGCGCCGCCGATGGAGATACCATAGCGCGATCAGCGCGCCGAAGAAGATGATGACGGCCAGCAGCCCAATAATCCCCATCGCTTGCAGCGCGCGATGCAGCAGCGGCAGATTGCGCCCCAGGAAGAAGCCCAGCAGGCCGTAGATCAGCGCCCAGGTGATGCCGCCTGCCGCGTTCCAGATGAAGAAGGCGCGACGCGGCATGTGGTTGAGGCCCGCCAGAAAGGCGACCGTGGCGCGCAGCAGCGAGAAGAAGCGTCCCAGGAAGACGGTCTTGTCGCCGTGGCGCTCGAAGAAGCGCCGGGTGTAGTCCAGCGCGCCCTCGCGCACATGCAGCAGCCGCAGGATGCGCCGCACCAGCGGATAGCCGCCATACCAGCCGATCTCAAAGCCGATGTTGTCGCCGATGATGGCGCCCGCCGCCGCGAAGACGATCACCCAGGCGATGGATAGCGGCTTGCCCGTGCCAGCGTAGATGGCCGCCGCCAGCAGCGAGGTCTCGCCGGGGAACGGTACGCCGATTGATTCGAGCGCGACAGCCACCAGCACGACCCAGTAGCCGTAGGTCAGGATGGCGTGGTCGAGCCAGGCTGGCGCGGTCATGGCTATCCCCTCCCCCAGCCCCTCCCCGCTTCGCGGGCTAGGGCAGTTGGCGTGTCCTGCCCCGGTCTATCGCAATGGGCCTGCCAGCGCGTCGCGCGCTGCCCAGTAGCCGCACATGCCGTGCACGCCGCCGCCGGGTGGGGTGGAAGACGAGCAGAGGTACAGTCCCTCGACGGGCGTCCGGTAGGGGTCGAGCGAGAGCGTGGGGCGGGTGAAGAGCTGGGCGAAGTCTTGCAGCCCGCCATTGATGTCGCCGCCGACGTAGTTCGGATTGTAGCGCTCCAGGTCGGCGGGGCCAGTGGCATGCCGTGCCAGCACGCGCTCGCGGAAGCCCGGCGCGAACCGCTCGATCTGCGCCTCGACGCGCGCCGTCATGTCCACGGTTGAGCCATTCGGCACATGGCAATACGCCCACAGGGTATGCTTACCCTCCGGCGCGCGGGTCGGATCAAACAGGCTCTGCTGCACGATCAGCACATACGGGCGCTCGGCAATCTCGCCCCGCGCCACAGCACGCTCGCTCGCCGCGATCTCCTCCAGCGTTCCGCCGACATGCACTGTGCCAGCGCGCAGGCAGGCGGGATCGGCCCAGGGGACCGGCGCATCCAGCGCGTAGTCGAGTTTGAAGGAGCCAGGGCCGTAGCGATAGCGGCGCAACGCGGCGGCATAGCCCGCTGGCAGCCGCTTGTCCGCCACCTGCAAGAGCTGGCGCGGCGTGATGTCGCAGAGGATGGCCCGCGCGGGCGGCAGGTCATCCAGCGAGGCGATGGGCGCGCTGGTGATGATCTCGCCGCCGAGGTCGCTCAGATAGGCGGCCAGCGCGTCGGCGATGCGCTGCGAGCCGCCACGCGCGAACGGCCAGCCCGCGACATGGCCGCTGGCCCCCAGCATCAGGCCAAAGGCGGCGCTGGGTGGCTGATCGAGCGGCAGCATGGCATGAGCGGCCATCCCAGCGAAGAGGGCGCGGGCGGCGTCGGTCTGGAAGTAGAGCCGCGCGAGCAGGCTGGCGGGCATGACGGCCTGTGCGCCGAAGCGGCCCAGAGCGAAGGGATGCGACGCTAGCGCCAGCGGGCGCAGCGGCCCCAGGAAGGCGCTCGCGATGGCATCCCAGTCGTCTGCAAGCGGCTCCATCAGCAGCCGCCAGCCCGCGGCGTCCTCGCCCAGCCCCGCCGCCGTCCGCTCGATGGAGCGCTCCAGCAGCGCGGCGCCCCCAGGCAGCGGATGCGCCATCGGCGCGGGCGGCTGGACCCACTCCAGCCCATAGCGCTCCAGCGGCAGCGTGCGGAAGAAGGGCGAGGCGATGCCCAATGGGTGCGCGGTGGAGCAGATGTCGTGGATGAAGCCGGGCAGCGTCAGCTCGCCGGAACGCATGCCGCCGCCGACCGTCTCGCGCGCCTCGAAGACGGCGACCGAGCGCCCGGCCAAGGCGATGGTGATAGCGGCGGCCAGTCCATTCGGCCCGGAGCCAACTACCACCGCGTCATACGCGCCGCGACTGCCCGCTGCTACCATGCGCCTGCCTTACTCCACTCGCTCATACTGCTATAAATTCTCAGGAGATTGTAGCGCGGGGGCGGCCCTCACCCCAGCCCTCTCCCAGAGGGCGAGGGAGCAGAGGGTTGGCGCTGGCAACGAGCGCCGTCAATCAGGACTAGCGCTTCCGCCTCCTCCCGTCCTCGCCATCGCCGCGAACGCCTGGCAGACGCAGCCTCCCCTCGCCCTCTGGGAGAGGGGTTGGGGGTGAGGGTCCGCGTCCTCACTCCGCCGCGCCCTGCTTCTTGAGGTAGTACCAGGTCGAGCCTTTGGGCTTGTTGGGCAGCTCGGCGAAGACTTCGTAGCCAAGCTTCTGGTAGAACGGCAGCGCCTGAAAGCTGGTCGTCTCCAGGTGGATGTTGACGATGCCTCGCGCCCGTGCCACTTCCTCGGCGCGCCGCATCAGTGCGCCTCCGACGCCGCGCCCGCGATAGGCTTCATCCACCCACAGCGCGTCTATGTGCAGCCAGTCCCAGACGAGATCGCCAATCAGCCCGCCGATTACCGTGCGCTGCTCGCCATCCTCCGCGCCTGCGCCGTCATAGGCGAAGACGCCCAACTGCGCGTAGCTCGATTCGCCGATCTTCGTGGTGTTGTAACTGAACAACCCACGAGTAACCGCCCGCGCGAGGTCATCGGGTGGATTCTCCAGCGCCTCGTAGCTCAAGCCATCCTGCGCTGTCCACGCGCCGAGCGGCGCGCTCTGCGCCTGCTCACTCTCGTTCTCACTCACAGATCGCTCCTGCCAGATGAGATCAGCCGATTCCGTCACAGGCGCGCCCCCACCCCCAACCCCTCCCCCGCTGTGCGGGAGAGGGGAGCTATGGGCGTCAGGCTTTGGCGGACGAGCGCCTGCCTGGCCTGCGCACCCCCTTCGCCTACCGATCGAGGCGGGCGGCCAGTCCGGCCACCAGATCGGCCAGGTCGCTTGCAGCGGTGGGGCGACCCAGCTTGCGCGCCGCCACCGACATCTGCACCCGACGGTTAGCGTCGCCCAGCAGCGGCTCCAGCAGCTCCAGCGCGCGGCGCGGCGTCAGGTCGCGGTCGCGAATCGTGACGGCGGCGCCTGCCTGCTCGAACATGGCGGCGTTGACGGCCTGGGGCGAGCCGGTGAAGCCGGGCGGCAGCGGCACGAGCACGCTGGGCCGACCGATGATGGATAGCTCGGCCAGCGTGGCGGCGCCAGAGCGGCACAGCGCGATGTCGCAGGCTGCCAGCGCCTGGGGCATCGAGTCCTTCAGATAGGGGAAGAGCGCGTAGCGCTCGCGTAGATCGGGCGTGTCGGCCAGCGCCCGCGCCGCCTGCGCCTGCGTCGCCTCATAGGTCAGCTCGCCGCTGACATGCAGCACCTGGCAGCGCTGGAGCAGATACGGCAGCGTCGCCGCCACCACCTGATTCAGCCGCCGCGCGCCCTGGCTGCCGCCCGTCACCAGCACGATTGGCAGCGCCGACTTCAGGCCGAAGCCCTTACGCGCTCGCATCGGATCGAGCCGCGCCGCGCGCAGCACCTCCTCGCGCACCGGATTGCCAATCAGGATGGTCTTGTCTGGCGGAAAATAGCGCTGCGAGGCGGCGAACGAGATGGTGACGCGCGTGGCGAAGGGATTCAGCAGGCGATTGGCCAGATTGGGCGGCACATCCTGCTGGTGCATCACCAGCGGGGCGCGCGCCAGCCGCGCCGCCATGCCCGCTGGCACTGAGACGTAGCCGCCACTGGTGAACGCGGCGTCAGGCCGAAAGCGCCTGACCACCCGGTACGCCTGCCGCATGCCCACCGGAACGCGCGCCAGATCGCTGAACGTGCGCAGCGAGAGGTAGCGGCGCAACTTGCCCGCGCTGATACCCACGAAGCGGAAGCCCGCATCTGGCACGATGCGCGTCTCCAGCCCGTTCTCATCGCCGATGTAGAGCAGCTCGGCGCCATAGCGGTCGCGCAGCTCGCTCGCCACCGCCAGCGCCGG
>JAICVT010000112.1 GCA_025935235.1 Ktedonobacterales bacterium
CTGCCGCCAATGCGCCCGCTCGTGGCGCGCCATCCGCTCGACGTAATCCCGCACGGATTTCGTGAGCGGCGCGCCCGCGCCCGTCACGGTCGCCGCGCGCGACCAGGCTTCAGGCGCCACCGACTCCAGCAACGCCAATAGCTCGGCGCGCTGCGTGTCAAAGGCGCGCTGCGATGGCCGAAACGCCAGGTCAGGGTAGTCCGTCTGCTTGATCCAGGCAGTGGGATTGATAGCGCGCAGCGTCGGGTGATCCTCGGCTAGCAGCCTTTTGATGCAGTCGCCCCAGATGTCGGCGCAGGAGCGCAGATGGGCCAGCACGTCGTTGGCCGACCACTCGCCAGGGGCAGGCGGCGTCCGCAGTTGCGCCGGGGTCAGATCGGCGGTCAGCGCGGCGATACGCTGCGGCGTCTGCGCAAGAATCGTCAGCGCCTGCTCGATGGTGAACGGCTTCTCGGACGACATAGAGGCGCCTCCTTTCGCGTGGACCCTCACCCCTACCCCTCGCCCTCTGGGAGAGGGGAGTTGTGGGCGCCTAGCCGGATGAGCTGGTAGGCAAGCAAAGCTCCCCTCTCCCGCCAAGGCGGGGGAGGGGCTGGGGGTGGGGGCGCGCCGCCTGACGCCTACTGCTCGGCGCTGCGGACCTTGTCGAGCCAGGCGCGCATGTCGGCCTCGTGCTCGTCGTGGAAGTGACCGAAGAGTTCGGCGCCGTTCCACGGCTCGCCCGCCAGCCAGGGAAAGTTTGCGGAGTCGTGCAAATCGGCTTCGGGGAAGGCTGCGAGCGTCTCCACCAGCCGATCAAAGACCTCGCGCGACTCGCCCAGCACGACGCTCACGGGCTTATCGCGGTCGGTGGCATAGAACCACGCATTGATCTCGTCATCATTCTGAAGATCAGACGGCCACGGCGGCGCGGGCTGCGGCTCATGGCGCAGCGCCGCCTGAAACCGACCCACCGTCCGACGGCGCCAACTGGTCAGGTGCGCGACGATGTCTTTGATTGACCACTCGCCTCCGACGCCAGGCTGGGTCATGTGTTCTTCGCCAATCTCGTCCAGCAGCGCCTCGAATTGCGCCTGCTCATGGCGCAGGTCATCGAGAAGTTGCGCTTTGCTCGTTGTCAGGGCCACTTGTTCGCTCCTTTGCGTTTATCGTGCGCCGCATCTCGGCTGTTGAGATCGCGCATGACCATCACTTCTCGCTTGTGTCGCTGGAACCGGCAATCGCTCGCGCTCAATCGTCGTCAGACTCACCGCGCGCCTGTGGAACCCAGTCGAGCGCCTCATCTGGCACGGCGTGCTGGCCGAGGAAGAGGCTGAGCTGGGCGGCGTGCTCCTGCACATGGCGCATGTTGTAGAGCTGCAGCTCCAGATAGCTGATCGGATGCTCCTCGTCCCAGGGGAAGGCATATGGCCGCTGGGCCTGCTCCTCCGTGAAGCCGCTCAGTGCGCCGCACGCCTTCTGGCGCACATAGGCCAGGTAGCCCCGCAACTGCTCTTTGGTATAGGGCTGCTCGGGCAACGATTCTTGTGGGTCTATTTCCGCTCTGGTGAAGGGTGCGGGCGGCGCGAATTGCGCCTCTGGGACGGCGGCGAGATACAGGTCGAGCCACAACAGGCAGTGGTAGGTGAGATACCAGAACTGGGCGGATCTCGGATCCTGCTCATGGTCGGACGGCATCGGCCAGATGCGCTCGCTCCACAGCGCGTCGGGGCAAGCCGCCACCGCGTTGTCGAGCATGTCAATCGCCGCGCCGAACTGCGGCCACAGCGCGCCGCTCCAGGCAGACTCCATGTGTCCTCCTCTGGGCTGGCCACAGCGCCAGCCTCATCGCCAGGTCAGAACGACTCAATGCTGCACTGTTCTCCGGCAGCCGCGCCGAAAACGGAAGCGCCAGGACGTTGAAACACGATTCCCCCTCATCACTCGCGAGCGATGAGGGGGAATCGAGCGATGAGATCTCGCTACAGCAGATGGCGCTCGAAGAAGTCCGCCGTCAGCGAATAGGCGCGCAGCAGGTTGACGCGCTTGGTGAAGCCGTGGCCCTCGTCGGGGAAGACAACATACTCCACATCATGGCCCTTCGTGCGCAGCCGCTCGACCATCTGATCCGACTCGGCCTTCGCTACGCGCGGATCGTTTGCTCCCTGCAGGACCAGCAGCGGCGCGCGCATCTGCTCCACATAGGTGATCGGCGAGCGCTCGCGCAGCAGGTCGGCGTCCTCGTCGGCGTCGCCCACCCAGGCCGCCATCATGCGCCGCCAGGTCGGTGGCACGCTGCGCACGAAGGTCAGCAGGTTGCTCGGCCCTACGATGTCCACGGCCGCCGCCCAGTAGTCGGGCAGGCGCGTGACGGCGGAGAGCGTGGCGAAGCCGCCGAAGCTGCCGCCATAGATCCCCAGCCGACGCGGGTTGACCCACGAGAGCGAGCGCGCATACTCTGCAGCCGCTTTGATGTCCTTCAGTTCACCGCCGCCCCAATCGCGGTGAATCAGCTTCTGGTAGGCCTTGCCATAGCCCGTGCTGCCACGGATGTTGGGCGCGAGCACGGCGATGCCGCGCGAGAGCAAGAACTGGTAGAGCGCGCGATACTCCACGCGCTCCTGCGCCTCTGGTCCGCCGTGGATCGAGAGCACTAGCGGCGCGGGCTGCGTCTCAGACGCGCCGTGCGGGCGATAGAGCCAGGCGGGAATCTCGCGCCCATCGAACGAGCGGTAGCGCACCAGCTCCGGCGCGATCAGGTCAGCGAGATCGAGGCCGCCGAGCATGCCAAACGTCAGGCGGCGCAGGTGGGGTGTGCTGACCACGCCCACCGCGCCCAGCGTCAGGATGTAGACCTCGGCGGGCGCGGTCGCGGAGTTGATGCGCAGCGCCAGCGTCTGCCCATCTGGCGAGAGCTTCATATACTCGATCACGCCGATCGGCAGGCCAGAGACGCGCAGCGACGCCTGCTCGTTGTCGCGCAGATGCAGTTGGCTGCGCCCGCTCTCGTTCAGCGTCCACAGCAGGCGACGGCCATCGGCGCTCAGCGTCACCTGCTCCACATCCCATTCCGGGGTCAGCACCCACTCCATCGCGCCATCGGCCAGCATGTAGCGCGCGATGCCCTTGAACTGGCTGCCGCGATCGGTGATGAGGTAGAGGCCAGAGCTGTCGGGCAGCCACGGCCCGGGCGCTAGATAGCACTCGTCGTCGTGCGGCAGCACCTCATGGGCCTCGCCGGTCGCCGCCTCCAGCAGCCACAGTCGCATGTCGGTGTTGCTGCGGATGTCCATGACGCTGATATAGCGGCTGTCAGGCGACCAGTTGATAGCGACGTTGTAGTGGCCATTGGCGAGCGCGCAGCGTGTCTCGCCGGTCTGCATGTCGCGGATCAGCACATCGCCATCGGTCGGCGTGCGGTCGTTACCCGAATAGACGAGGTAGCGGCCATCGGGCGAAAGCCCCTCCTCCGACAGCTCATACTGGGCGTCGGGCTGATCGGTCAGATAGCGCACGACGCCGCCGCGCGCGGGAACCGAGAAGAGATCGTACTGCTCGCCGCCCGCGTGGTCGGCGGCGCCGATCAGCTCGCCAGAGGGCGCCCAGATCAGCGAGCGCGCCGATTCATCCTCGAAGGTCGTCACCTGCGAGGGCCAGCCGCCAGAGATGTTCTGCCGCCAGATGTTGAACTGGCCTGAGGTGTTGACGATGTAGGCCACCTGCGACATGTCCGGCGCGAACGCGATCGGCCCGCCATGTGTCCGCACAGCATAGTAGCGGGCAAATTCGGCGTCGCGTGCGCGATCGGCGTGCGCCTCGGGCGAGGGAGTTGGCGAGGCGCTGGGCGCCTGCGACACTGGCGCCTGGCTGGCCGCCAGATCATCCAGCGAGGAGAGCGGCTTAGTGGCGGTTCCGGCCATAGGCGCGGCCACAGGCGTGGCGGGCGCGGCCGATTCTTCTTTAGCGTCACTGGCGCCGCGCGATGGCTCGGATGGCATCTCAGCCAGCGCATCAGGCGCGAGATGCGCGTCGCCATTCGCGGCGAACCGTTCCGCGTATGGCGCCCCATGTGGCTCAGCAGCGGCCGCGCGCACATCCGCGCTGTTCAGCGTGACGGTAGGCGCGTCCGCGACCTCGTCCGCCACCTCATCCGCAATAGCTCCGTAGTCGCTGCCAGCTGACTCGTCGCTCGCCGCGCTCATCGCCTTCTCGGCGCTAGCGAGCCTGCTATCGTCCATGCTGCCATCCACGCGGCCGTCCATGCTAGCGTCCGTGGGCGCGCTCGCGGCGAGCGGAGCGGTCACCGAGGCCGCACGCTGGGGCGTCGCGCTCGGCGCGACGCTCGGCGCTGCGTAGTGCGCGGCGTCCAACTGGTCGAGCTGGTCGAGCTGGTCGAGGCGCACGCCGGTGGATGTCTGATCCGTCTGACTCTCTTGCCCCGTCTGTGGCGTGGCTGGCGTCTCGTCTGTCACCGATCGAGTTCCTCCCTCATCTATCGCCATCTGTCGCGCGGTATCCCCATCTAACCGGCGCTACTGGCCGTCTGTGCGAACAGATTCGCAACTGCTTCGTTTCACACCATTGTACGCCATCTCTCGGCCAGCGGCCCTGGCGAACGGCGCCTCTACGTCTACGGCGTCTCCATCTGGAGACGCGCCGGTTACTATGGCGCCAGGCAAGGGCCGCGAGCGAGGCGGCACGCGGCGTGCGATAACCCGTCGCGGCGCGCGCTCGTAGAATATGCCAGAAGCCACCAGGGAGCCAGCGAACGAGCGAATTCCCCAAAGGCCAGAAGGAGTCCGCCATGTCGTCAGCACGCTACACCACATCCGGGCGCCCGGCGCGGGGCAGTGTTCGCCGAGCGTTGTGGGGTCGCCTGCTCGTGGCGATGTGCGCGCTGAGCCTGTTCGGATTGCTCCTCACCGGCTGCACGATCAACCTGAACTCGCCGGTGACGCTGGCCAATACACCCGCCCACGGCATCACCGTGCCAGCCGAGATCCGCCACGGCGACAAAGGCTCGACGCTGGTGGTGGTGGATGTGATGATCCACGGCAAAGGCCCGTATCAGATGGCGCTGGATACGGGCGCCAGCCTCACGCTGATTGATCGCTCGCTGGCCTTGCAACTGGGGCTGACGGTGGCTGGCCCGCCTGAAGATATCACCGGCGTCGGCGGCCAGCAGCGTGTCACGCCTGTCACCATCTCACAGTGGGCAGTGGGGCAGGCGCAGTTCCCCACCATGACCATCACCAGCGCGCCGCTCTCAGATCTGCGAGACTCGGCGGGGGTCGTCGGCCTGCTCGGCTCCGATGTCCTCGACCGCTATGGCGCCGTCACCATAGACTACACCGATAGTCAGGTGACGTTTTACCAGATCGCGCAAGGCTCACCCTCGCCCTCTAAATGAGCCAGCGGCGCTCGCCGAAGCCGCACGCTCGGCGGAACACACCTCGCATGGTACACTGTACACAGGTCGCCTGAGGCGATTTCGCGCCCTGGTGGGCGTGCTGTGGCAAATCAGCGGCCATGCGCGGCCATGCGCGGCCATGCGCGGCCATGAACGGCAGTGATGGGAGTGGCGAGAGATGGCGCAGCCCCGCAAAGCGGCTACACCGCCTGCCGCTCAGACGAAGTCGTCGGGCAAAGCTTCAGGCAAAGCGCCAGGCAACGCTCAGGGCAAGGGGAACGGCCAATTCCAGCGCGCCGCCTCCACCGCGCCAGCCAGTGGAGCGGGCGGATCGGCGGGCGCTCTGCGCGCGACCCTGGCCATCTTCGCGCTCTTCCTGCTGATCGGCGTCGTCCCCTCCGCGCTGGCGGGCGAGGCGTTCGGCGTCTGGCGGCTGCCCTCCACGGGTGGGCCGCTGATCTCGCTGCCCTGGTCGCTCAGCTACGAGACGCCGCTGCCCACACCGAGCGCCATGCTTGCCAACGCCACGCTGCGTGTCGTGACGACGCCGGGCGGCTCGCAGGTGGTCGCCACGCTCCAGCCGGGGTTCAGCGTGCGGGTGGCGCGCTACGCGACGACGGCGGGCGAGCGCTGGGCGCAGATCCAATGGAGCGGCCCGACACACGCCACGGGCGGCTCGGGCTGGGTTTCGGCCAGTGGGCTGATCGCGGCGAGCGGCGCCAGCCAGAGCGGGCAGGCGCGCGACATCGGCGACCTGGGCGCGCTTTCGCCCGCCTTCGGCCAGGCCATCGGCGCGCTGGGGCCAGGCTTCAACGCCACGCTCTACTTTCCGGCGGCGGGCGCAACCTACGCCAGCGCCAGCGTTGACCAGCCCGAGAGCCTGGGCGGCCAGATCGTCCCCGTGCTGCTGACAGCGCTGTATGCCAAGGGTATCGTCGCGGCGCAGCCCAACGCCAGCAACGGCCCGCCAGCCATCGCGCGCGATCTGGCGGCGGACAACGCGCAGGCGCTGACTTTCGACTATGAGCTGCTCGGCGACGCGGCCGGGCTGGACAGCTTCATGGCGCAGCATCACCTGACGGGCTTCCAGTTCGTGGCGCATCAGCCGACGCAGGCGAAGGGCACGGCGCGCGGCCTCGCGTTGTTCTACGCCGCGCTGGCCTCCGACGCGCTGACCAGCGCGCACGACGCGGGCGAGATCACCACGCTGCTGGCCAACGCAAACGCGAAGCCCGCCAGCGCCGTCACGCCTCAGACCTTCATCGGCTCTGGCGCGCTAACTGTGACGACAGCGAGCGCCAGCGCCTCTGGAGATGTGGTGGCCATCGCAGCGGGCGTCGCGCAGCCAGCCAGCGGCCCGCAGGTGATCGTGATCGCTATCGCGCATGGCGCGACCAGCGCGGCGACCCAGCAGGCGCTCCAGACCTTCTTCCAGCAGCTCGCGCCGCTGGCGCAGGAGTAGCGCCCCCACTCCAGCCCCTCCCCCGCTGTGCGGGAGAGGGGAGCTACCGCCGCCTACGTGAAGAGCGCTCGATGTTGCTCTGTCCAGGTGGCGCGCTTCTCGACCTCAGCTAGCTCGCCTTGAGCGATCCAATCCGCCTGGGGCTGTAGGCCACGATCGGCCAGGTGGGCCACAAACGCGCCCACCTGCCGCTGCATGGCTGCCACATCGCCGACGATGTCGCCCGCTTCCTCCAGTCCATACGCCGCGGTGAAGACCTCGATGCGGCGCTTGCGATCTGGCGGCGAGGGGAAATGATTCCACTCAAGCGCCATCGTGTCATCACAGAACGGCGCTGAATACTGGAGCGCATACAGGACGTCATAGCGGGGTTGCGCGGGGAGCGCCATATCCCAGTCAATGATGCCGACAGGGTCGTCGCCTCGCCAGACCACGTTCCAGGGGCCAAAATCGCCGTGACACATGATCTCTCCCGACGCGGGCGCGCCAGTCCGATACGCCCACCGCGACTGCGGTGATGGCTCGAAGCCGCGAACCGCTTCGTGGTATTCCCGTAGCAATCTGGCAAACTTCACCAGACCGTCATCCGTGATGATCTTGGTCCAACTGTCGCCGCCGGACTCGCCCTCGATAAAGCTCAGGACTTCGCGTCCCTCTGGGTCAGAGCCGAGCACGCGCGGTGAGTACGGAAAGGCGACTGATTCGAGGTAGCGCAGCAGCTCGTGAACCGCTGGTGTCCACCACTGAGCTGGCCGATGGACCGTGTCCCCGATACGGATGATCGCGCGGTTCTCATAGTTGCTCAGGTCGTCTTCAGCCATCATATAGCCCTCGAAGCCAGAGTCAGATGGTCCACGATACCGTTCCGCTCCCAGAGAGCGCGGGTTGGGGTAAGGGTTGGCGCCACTACGGCACGATCGCCCACTCGGACGAGAGCTGGTAGGGGAGTTGGCGGATGCTGAGGAAGCGCCCATTGTGGTAGTTGACCTCGCCCGACTGCGTCAGCGGCTCATAGGTGTTCTCGATCTGCACGATGCGCCGCGCGGGCAGGTTGAAGAGCACCACGCCGGTGCGCACCGGGCGCAGGCTGGCCTCGCGCGTCACCGTGTCGAGCACGCGGAAGACGGGCGTCTGGCGCGGGGGCAGCGCGCCGAGTTGGCTGTGGATGTGGCTGAGGTCGTCGGGCAGGTTGTGCTCGTCGAAGACCGCCAGCCCGCGCAGCACGGTCGCGCGCAGTCCGCGGTCGTAGCGTTCCGAGGCGTCGAGCAGGTCGCGCAGGGTGGTGGGATTGTGCGAGCACGCGGCGGTCAGCGCCACCGCTGCCGAGGCGTGCGCTACGAAGCTCACCGTCCCCGCCTCATCCACCACCGTCAGCCGAATATCATCCAGTCGTGCGACATCCATTGGCGAGAACCACCTCTTCGCGGGCCGCTAGCTGGCGGGTGTGGTCGCCTCCATCTTGCGCACACCCTCGGCGATGGTCGCCGGCAGGTTGGCCTGCGCGGCCTGGCGCGCCACGCGGATGGCGTTTTTGATCGCCTTGGCCTTCGAGCTGCCGTGCGAGATGATGCTGACGCCGTTGACGCCAAGAATCGGCACGCCGCCGTACTCCTGGTAGTCGAGCTGCTTGCGCACGCGGTCGAAGGCGGGCTTGGCCAGCGCCGCGCCAATCGTGGTGATGGGGCCAGCGGTCAGCTCGCGCTTGATCGTGTCTAGCAGCATCTTGCTCAGCCCCTCCGCCGACTTGAGTACCACGTTGCCGACGAAGCCATCGCAGACCACCACATCCACGCCGCCCGCGTTGATGTCGCGTCCCTCGACGTTGCCGATGAAGTTGAGGCCGATGCCCGGCGCGGCGGCTTTGATGAGCTGATGCGCCTCCTGCGTGAGCTGGTCGCCCTTAGTCTCTTCCTCACCATTCGAGAGCAGCCCCACGCGCGGGCGCTCCACACCGAAGATGGCGGACATGTAGGCCGAGCCCATCAGCGCGAACTGCAGCAACCATTGCGGCTTGCAGTCGGTGTTGGCGCCCATATCGAGCACCATCACCTGCTTGCCGCCCGCCGCTGGCAGCACGCCGCCAAACGCCGGGCGGTCAACACCCTTGATGCGTCGCAGGGTGAAGATGGCGGCGGCCATCACCGCGCCACTGTTGCCCGCCGAGACGGCGCCAATCGCGCGGCCATCGCGCACCAGCTCGTGACAGAGCGTGATGCTGTTGCGGCGCTTCGCGCGCACGGCTTCGGCGGGATGCTCATCCATGCCAATGACCTCATCGGTGTGGACGACCTCCAGGTCGAGGCCAGTTACGTCATGCTTGGCCAGCTCCGCGCGGATCAGCGGCTCCGGGCCGATCAGCAGCACGCCCATGTTGTATTCGCCCGCCGCCTGCACGGCCCCCGCGACCACCTCGCCCGGGGCGAAGTCGCCGCCCATCGCGTCGAGCGCCACGCGATTGCGCGCGTCAGGATCCAGAGGAGCCGACGCGGCGGTTTGCGCGCCGATTGCCTGTTCAGGTGTCTGCGCCACGCCCACGTGCTCCTCTCATCGAACTCGGCTGCGACCAGCGCCGCGACGCGCGGCCACTCAGCGACAGTATCAGCCAATCGTGCGCCTGATGATGGCGACCAGCTTATCCAGGTCAAACGGCTTGGTGACAATCTCGACCACGCCAAGCTGGCGATAGCGCGCCTCATCCTGCTTGGCTTCCAGCAGCGCCGTGACGACGATGACGGGGATGTGCCTGGTCGCGTCGTTCATCTTGAGCAGGCGCAGCTCGTCTTCGCCCTCCAGATAGGGCATCAGCAGATCAAGCAGGATCAAGTCTGGCTGGCGCTCCATCACCGCGTCAAAGAAGCGCAGCGACTGCGTCGCCTTCGAGGTTTCGTATCCCTCGGCTTCGAGCGCCTGCTGCAGCAAGTCGGCGATTGTCGCGTCGTCGTCAGCGACCAGTATTTTCTTCATATCGGCGCCCTTCAATCCCTTGCGGGTCCAATCGTTCTGCTGGTTTTGTTGGTTCTGCTGATCCTGGCGGCGCGGATGGCTCTGCGCATCTCGCGGCCCGCCATGAAGATGGCGCTCGCGAGGCCGAAACGCCGAGCGATGAGCTGGCGCGGTTCGGGTTCAGGTCGCTGCTGGAGCGTCTCCAGCAGAGGTTCCGCAAGCGTAACACCATTGTACATCGGGCCCGCTGGCGTCGTCTATGAACAAGGAGGCAGTACCAGCCCGCGACGGGCCTGGCGCAGCCTCACTTGTCATAGTCAATGGTACTTCTGGGGCATGGGCGCTAGCCGATAACGCTAGCTGATGGCGCTAGCCGATGGCGGAGTGCAGGGCGGCGATGGCGCTGGCCACCCCGCCAGCCGCGCCGTAGACCGAGGAGCCAGCCACCAGCACATTGGCGCCCGCGCGGGTGACGAGCGGCGCGGTCTCCACCGAGATGCCGCCATCCACTTCGAGATCGCAGGTAGCGCTGTGCTGCTGGATCATGGCGCGCAGGCGCTCGATCTTGCTGACCATCGAGGCGATGAAGTTCTGGCCGCCGAAGCCGGGGTTGACGGTCATGCAGAGGGCGAGATCAATATCGCCGAGGATCTCCTGCAGGGCGGCCAGGGGCGTGGCAGGGTTGATGGCGACGCCAGCGCGCTTGCCCAGCGCGTGGATCCGCTGCACCGTGCGGTGGAGATTGGGCGAGACTTCCTGATGCACGATGATGATGTCGGCGCCCGCCCGCGCGAAGTCCTCGACGTAGCGCTCTGGCTCGACGATCATCAGATGCGCTTCGAGCGGCAGGCTGGTGTGGCGGCGCACGGCCTCCACGACCAGCGGCCCGACGGTGATATTGGGCACGAACCGCCCATCCATTACATCTATCTGAATGCGATCGGCGCCGCCCGCCTGCGCCTCCTCGACCTGCTGGCCCAGCCGTGCGAAGTCCGCTGAGAGTATCGAAGGTACGATCAACGCCATGCGCCTACGCCTCCACACTGTGCAATCCGTTCCAGGCGCCATCTTCGCCCAGGCACAGACTACCACAGCGGAGCGCGCTCCCACCCCCAACCCCTCTCCCGCTGTGCGGGAGAGGGGAGCAGGTGGCACTGTGCGCGGGAGGGATGGAGCTTATTCCAGCCGGTCCGCTGCCAGTGGCGTCTCGACGGGACGGCCATCGGCGTCGCTGGTCAGTTGATAGGCGCGGGCGGTGGGGGTGGTCGCCACCACGCGCGCCAGCCGCTGGCCCTCAAAGACGAGCGCCGCGTGGTCCTCGGCGGCATAGCCGGGGCCAATCGCGCCCTCGCGCAGCAGGCGATCGAAGGTGGGGCGGCGCTCTGGCTCGCCGTCA
>JAICVT010000497.1 GCA_025935235.1 Ktedonobacterales bacterium
AACACCGCGCCGATCCACTTCGATCACCACTACGCCGCGCAGACCTCATTTGGCAAGCCGCTGGTGGATTCCACCTTCACGCTGGCGCTAGTCACAGGCCAGAGCGTCAGCGATGTCTCGCAGAACGTCTTTGCCAACCTCGGCTGGGACGAGGTGCGACTGCCGCATCCGGTGTTCGAGGGCGACACGATCTATTCGCGCTCCGAGGTGCTGGAGGCGCGGCCCTCGCGCTCGCGGCCAGAGGTGGGGGTAGTGAGCGTGCGCACGACAGGCTTCAATCAGGACGGCCTGGTGGTCATCAGGTTCAAGCGCACGCTGCTGGTCTACAAGCGCGGCCACGGCCCCCAGATTCCACGTCTGCGCCCGACGGAGCCACTGGAAGCAGAAGGCTAGCCCACCGCCGCCGATGGCTCAGGCTCGGCGCCGCGCTCAGGCCGCCGGGGCGTGGCCAGCGAGCAGATCGCCGCGCCCAGCACGCCGACGGCGCAGAGCGCCACCACACCTGGCCAGCCAAAGCTGACTAGCGCGAATCCCGGCACGAAGGAGCCAAGCCCGCCGCCGATGTAGAAGCCCAGCGTGTAGAGCGAGAGCGCCGTGCCGCGCGCCTGTGCGCCAAGCGGATTCGCCGCCTGGCTGACCGAAGCGTTGGCCACTGCGTGCGCCATCAGGCTGCCGACGCAGATCAGCGTGAAGCCCAGGATCGCCAGCGCCAGCGTCTGCGCCAGGCTGAGCGCCAGCCCCGCGCCGACCACTAGCAGCGCATACTGGATCGTCGAGCGCCGCCCGACGCGATCCGAGAGGTTGCCCGCCACCGCCGCTGCTACGGCGCCGACCACATACGAGAGATAGATCAGGCTGGCCAGCGTCGGGCTGAGGCCAAATGGCGCGTTCTCCAGGCGATAGGTCACGAACGAGAAGATCGTCAGGAAGGGAAAGAAGACGGTTCCGCCGATGAAAGGCGCCCACCACAGCCGCCGCGCGATGGCGCCGAGCCTCGGCGATGATCCCGCGACCTGCGATGGGGCCGCGCCGCGTGTGGGGCGCATCGGCGCTGCGAAGAGCAGCAGGGCCATGCCGAGAATGACCCACACGGCGACCAGCCCCAGCCCGCCACGCCAGCCGATGCTTTCGACGCTCAGCCCCACCCCCAGGCGACCGACCAGCCCGCCGAGCGTATTCGCCCCGATGTAGTAGCCGCTGACCCGTCCACGCCAGGCGGCGGGCAACTCGTTATGCAGAAAGGCCAGCCCGGCGATGGTCAGCCCCGGCGCCACCAGCCCCTGCGCCGCGCGCACTGCCACCAGCGAGGCGAAGGTCGGCGTCAGCGGCGCGATGACGCTCAGCGCCGCCAGCGCGCTTCCGCAGATCAGCATCACGCGGCGCGAGCCGAAGCGGTCGGCCAGGCGTCCCGCGCTCAGCGAGGCGAGGGCCAGCGCGAAGGTCACGCTGGAGAGCGTCAGCCCGGCCTCGGCTGGCGAGACGTGGAACTCCGCGCCGATCTGCGGCAGCACCGGCTGCGTCGAATACATCGCGGTGAACGCGACCGAGGCGGCGAAGTTGATAATGATGAGGCTGCGCAGGCGGCTGGGACTCAGCCGGGTATCGGCGGTTGACCCATCGGGCGCGACGTTTTGAGGGATGTCAGGCGGCGTAGGCGTGGAGGTCATTTGGCGCTGTGCCCCTCCACTCCGGCGGCTGGCTCACTCATCGGCTTCCCCTGGCCCACTGATCTCGTCGTAGAGGTCGCGACCGTCGGCGTCGTTGATGACGACGACGGGGAAGTGGTCGAGCCAGAGCCGCACAATCGCCTCAGCCCCCAGATCCTCCCACGCCACCGGATCCACGCGCGTGATGCGCCGCGCCAGCAGCGCGCCCGCGCCGCCCACCGCGCCGAAGTAGACCGCCTGATGCTGTTTGATGGCCTCGATCACCGCGCGCGAGCGGCGGCCCTTGCCGATCATGCCGCGCAATCCCAGCGCCAGCAGCTCTGGGGTGTAGCTATCCATGCGGTAGCTACTGGTCGGGCCAGCCGAGCCGATCACCTCGCCGGGGCGCGCGGGCGACGGGCCAACGTAGTAGATCGTCTCGCCCGCCAGCGAGCACGGCAGCGGCTCGCCAGCCGCCAGCAAATCGTGCATACGCTGGTGCGCGGCGTCGCGGGCGGCCAGCGCGGAGCCAGTCAGCGTCACGCGGTCGCCCGCATGCAGCGAGCGAACCACATCAGGGTCGAGCGGCAGCGCCACCTCGCGCGCGGCGCCCTCCGCCGCTGGATCAGCCGACTGTGACATGGATCGCTGACTCCTCCTCCTGCCGCTCGCGCGCTAGCGCAGACTAGCGCAGGCTAGAGCGGAAACGAGAGATGGCGCGTCGAGTGGCAGCTCATGTTGACGGCGACAGGCAGCCCTGCGATGTGCGTGGCGCCGACCTTGATGCGGAGCCCCAGCAGCGTCGTGCGTCCGCCAAAGCCCTGCGGCCCGATGCCCATCTCGTTGATCTGTGCGCTCAGCCGCGCCTCCATCTCGGCCAGCAGTGGATCGCCGTTGGGCTGATCCAGCGGCTCCAGCAGCGCCTCTTTGGCCAGCTCCGCCACACGCTCGAAGTCGCCGCCAACGCCCAC